>JBQCEK010000080.1:0-4480 GCA_051960335.1 Sphingomonas sp. | reverse complement strand
GCTGCACAATTCGCTGTTCCTGATCGCGCACTTCCACAATGTGATCATCGGCGGCGTGCTGTTCGGCGTGTTCGCGGGCATCAACTACTGGTTCCCCAAGGCGTTCGGCTTCAAGCTCGATCGCACCTGGGGCGTGCGTTCTTTCTGGCTGTGGGTAATCGGCTTCTATTTCGCGTTCATGCCGCTCTATTTCCTCGGCCTGATGGGCGTCACGCGCCGCCTGCGCCACTTCGACGATCCGACGTTTCAGCCGTTTTTCATCGTCGCCGCGTTCGGCGCGCTGCTGATCGCCGGCGGCATCGCCTGCATGCTGATGCAGTTCTTCGTTTCGATCCGCGACCGCGAGAAGCTGAAAGACACGACGGGCGATCCGTGGCACGGCCGCAGCCTGGAATGGTCCACCTCGTCGCCGCCGCCCAAATATAATTTCGCGTTCACGCCCGTCGTCCACGATCTCGATGCCTGGTGGGACATGAAGGCGCGCGGATCGGAGCGGCCTATCACCGGCTTCCACCCGATCCACATGCCGAAGAACACCGCCACCGGCGTGGTGCTCGGCGGGCTTGCAACGGCGTTCGGCTTCGCGATGATCTGGTATATCTGGTGGCTCGCGGTGCTCTCGTTCGTGGCGACGATCGGCTATGCGATCTTCCACACCTTCAACTACGACCGCGACTATTACATCCCGGCCGATGAAGTCGCCCGAGTGGAGGACGAGCGCACGCGCCTCCTCGCCGCGGCGCAAGGGTAAGCGACATGACGACGCAAGCGATCACCGCCGCCGACGGCGCGCCCACCTTCTACGTCACCGAGGAGGAGCACCACCCCGAGGGCGGCAGCACCATGTTCGGTTTCTGGCTGTACCTGATGAGCGACTGCCTCATCTTCGCAGCCCTGTTCGCGACCTACGGCGTGCTCGGCCATTCCTATGCGGGCGGGCCATCGGGCCGCGACATCTTCGAGCTGCCGCTGGTCGCGGTGAACACCGCGATGCTGCTGTTCTCGTCGATCACCTATGGCTTCGCGATGCTGGCGATGGAACGCGGCAGCAAGAGCCAGACGCTGACGTGGATGGCGATAACCTGGCTGTTTGGCGCGGCGTTCATCGGCATCGAAATGCACGAGTTCGCCGGGCTGATCGCCGAGGGCCATGGCCCCTGGACCAGCGGCTTCCTGACCGCCTTCTTCAGCCTGGTCGGCACGCACGGGCTGCACGTCACCTGCGGTCTGATCTGGATGATCGTGCTGATGGTGCAGACCGTGCGCAAGGGCCTGATCCCGGCCAACAAGCGCCGGCTGATGTGCCTTTCAATGTTCTGGCACTTCCTCGACGTCGTGTGGATCGGCGTCTTCACCTTCGTTTATCTGATGGGAGTGCTCTGATGAGCGTCGACGCCCCCGCCCCGCACCCCGGCAACCCGACCGACCACGATCATGGCCACCATGACGTCGAAGCGCACGGCTCGATGAAGGGCTATGTCACCGGCTTCGTGCTGTCGGTGATCCTCACCGCCGTGCCGTTCTGGCTGGTGATGGATCACGTCTTCACCAGCCCCGGCTGGACCACGGCGACGATCCTGTTCCTCGCCGCGGTGCAGATCTTCGTCCACATGGTGTACTTCCTGCACATGAACACGAGGTCGGAAGGCGGATGGTCGATGATGGCGCTGATCTTCACGCTGGTGATGGTGATCATCACCCTCGCCGGTTCGATCTGGGTGATGTACCATCTCAACGTCAACATGATGCCGATGACCGCGGCGATGGCGGCCAATCAACCGTGACGGCGGGCGGTGACCGATCCGCGGCGCCGCATCCCATCGACGACCGCGATAAAGGCGAGCGCCCTGCCCGCTCGCCGCTCGCCTTCGGCCTCATGCTGTGCCTGCTGGTGTCGCTGTTCGCCGCGTTCGTGGCGCTCGGCGTCTGGCAGGTGCATCGCCGCACCTGGAAACTGGCGCTGATCGAGCGCGTCGATCAGCGCATTCACGCGGCGCCAAGCGCTGCACCCGGCCCCGGCGACTGGCCGACGATCACCAGGCAGGCGGACGAATATCGGCATATCAAGCTGACCGGCCGATACGACAATGGCCGCGAGACGCTGGTGCAAGCCAATACCGAGCTTGGCCCGGGCTTCTGGGTGCTGACGCCGTTCGAAACGACGCGTGGCTTCATCGTCCTGATCAACCGCGGCTTCGTGCCGCCCGAGCGCCGGGATCCGTCAAGCCGGGTGAGCGGACAGATCGAGGGAACCGCCAATATGTCGGGCCTGCTGCGGATCACCGAGCCCGGCGGCGGCTTTCTGCGGCATAACGACCCGGCGCACGACAAATGGTTCTCGCGCGACGTCGCCGCCATCGCTCGCGCCCGCGGACTGGGCGTCACCGCGCCCTATTTCGTCGATGCGGACAAAGCCGCGCTTTCGCCCGGCCCGCCCGTGGGCGGCCTCACCGTCGTCAGCTTCCCCAACAACCACCTGCAATATGCGATCACCTGGTTCGGCCTCGCATTGCTGACGGTGATCGGCACCACGATCCTGATCCGCGACCGGCGCCGGCAGGTGCGGGGCTGACTATCCCATTATCGGCCGCCGGCGCTCGTGACGAACGGCTGAAACCAGCCCCTGAGGCTATTCTGGCTCAGACTGCCGTGATCTGGAAGTTCAGGCGATCGGTGTCGAAGCCGGAGGGACCCGGAATCGCCACGAGCGTGCGATCGCGGATCCGCGGCCCTGGCGCACGGCTGATCGTCGTGCTGCCCGATCCATCGAGCATCACCCGTTCATCGCCGACAGCGATCACCGCGCCGCGCAGCGAACCGGGCGCGTAGTTGACGGTCACCGCATAGCCGCTCGGCGCGTTGCAATATTCTTTCAGGTCGCCGAGCGCATACCCATGATCGAGCGGAGTCGGCGCGGCCGCCGGATGCGATAAGGTGCAGATCACCGGCACGACCGCACGGACCGTGTAGCTGGCCGAAGCATCGGCGCTGGCCGTGGCGTTTGACGCCGTGCACAGCAGCGCGACCAACGGCAACCCGGCAACAAGGCGCATCTTCATTGGATGATTACCCGTCTGTTTGCGAATGCTCGCCTTTTGACAGGTGAATGTGAAATCAGGGTAATCGGAACTGGTAAACTTCTAATCAACTCTTCTGGCATCCCGAGTCGCCGGACCGGGATCATCGCGGACGCCGTGTTTTCTTGGGCAATACTTGGCGTTTGAGACAATCCGCTCCGGCTGTTGGATCGGGCAAGCAAACTCTGAATAGCCGCCGTGTTTTCGAGCGCCAGCTCGTCGGCGCGGCCCGCCCGAGTCCACTGGCGGCGACGCCCCGCAGCAGCGGTTAACTGAAAAATTCCCGTAATAGGACGCGCTTAACTATAGTTTCGATTCGACTCCCGCCCTGGGACTGGTTTACAGAACGCTAACTATCCCACGGGGGGAATCACGGTGGCTAAATTAGGGGGGGCGCGCGCGGCCTGTCGGGCTGCGTTCGCAGCTTTGATCGGCACGACAGCGATGATTGCCGCGCAACCGGCTTCGGCCGAAGTGCTGGGCAACGCCAAGACCATCGATCTCAATGTGCACGGTTCGATCAGCCAGCATTGTGCGATGGGATCGATCGGCGACATGGATTTCGGCGATATCACGCGCCCCAATCTCAGCGCGAGCACGCGTGTCGCGTTCGATTGCAACGTCCCCTTCACACTGAAGGTCGAGGCCGCCAACGGCGCGCTGACCAATGCCGAGCACCCGACTGGCCAGGGTGGTTATGCCGGCATGCTTCCGTACACGATCGATTTGTCGATCCCGGTTCGAAAACCGCAGGCCGCCGAGCTCAAGCGTAGCTTCGCGAGCCGCGATCTCGTTGCTGGCCGCACGCTTTCAAGCGACGGCGGCATCGCGCTCGACGGAATGGCGCTGACGGTCGCGCTCGGCCGGCCGGGCGGTGAATCGGCTGGCTTGCTCGCCGGTGACTATGGCGACGCAATCGTCATCACGGTTACACCAATATAGGATTATAAACGCGCAAGACGCCATAATCATATGAAGAGCTTTCCGCCTATCGGGTCGCTGCCGAATGGCAGGCGGATAAGATGATCTTCCCAAATCTTCGCAAGAAATATCATCGCGAAGGGAGGGTCAATTTTGCAAGACGGTCCAATAGTATCGAATGGTTCGATCTGTTGGATAAGATAGGGGTGAATAGCATGAACAAGATGATTCTGAAGTCCGCAGTTGCTGCGATCGCCGTGATCGGCTTCGCCGGTGCCGCCCAGGCGCAGTCGCATGGCGGCAGCACCTCGACCTATAGCGGCGGCGTCTTGAACGTCTTCCACGTTCACGATGTTTCGTTCAACGACAACTCAATCAGCGGCGCGTTCGCCGGTGGCCTGTGGAATGCGTACAAGAACAATCCGAATGCCGGTTCGCGTTATCAGCAGTCGTTCGACTCGCCCGATAACGAGGATGCGGCG
>JBQCEK010000079.1:0-3865 GCA_051960335.1 Sphingomonas sp. | reverse complement strand
CGGCCGAGCCATGACGAAGCACCGTGCAATCGGCGGCAAATTCCGCGGCGAGCCGATCGACATAGGGCTGGCGGACGGTGGCGTTGGTGCCCAGCACGCCGATCACGCGGGTTTCGCTGAGCGCGGCTGCGGGCTTGATCGCCGGCACAGTGCCGACCACGGGCAAATCGAGTGCGGCCCGCACCGCGGCCAGCGCGATCGTCGATGCGGTGTTGCAGGCGATGACGATCAGGCGCGGGCGATAGCGTTCCGCCACGCGCCCGAGCAATGCGGGGATTCGCGCCGCGATTTCGCCTTCGCTGCGCGTGCCATAGGGAAAGCCGGCCGAATCGGCGACATAGACCACGCTCGCCTGCGGCAGCGCGGCGCGCATTTCGGCCAGCACCGAAAGCCCGCCGACGCCCGAATCGAACACGAGAATCGGCCGCTCGTCGAACGTCGCTGCGGTCATCGGATCGTCCCTGGAAAGACAAAGGGCCCGCGGATCGCTCCACGGGCCCCTTGATGAATCAATGGTCGAGCGCGCTCAGCCCTCGTAATCGCCGCCGACATTGGTGTTGCGCGGCGGCGCGGCGGCGGTGAGGCGAAGCGCCTCGGCCGAAGCGGCGAGGCTGCCGATTTCATCGGGCGTATCCTCGTCATCGACCTGGACCTTCTGAAGGCCGGACACGAGCGCCTCTTCGAGGTGCTTCGGCTTCACGGTCTGCTCCGCGATCTCGCGCAGGGCGACGACCGGGTTCTTGTCGCGATCGCGATCGAGCGTCAGATCGGCGCCGCCGGAAATCTGCCGCGCGCGCTGGGCGGCGAGCAGCACCAGATCGAACCGGTTGGGAATCTTGTCGACGCAATCCTCGACAGTAACGCGCGCCATTCAACGCTTCCTTCGCAACGACGATGAAATGAAGAGTGCGCGATCTAGGCCGGGCGGCGGCCGAAGTCAAGGAAATCGGGGTTGAACCGCGGTGCCGCCCGGCGCATCACCCGCGCGATGCATGGGGCAAGCAAACAGCCGACGTTCACCGTCGATGGCAACGCCTTGACGTTGATCGACACCGGGCCACGCCGGCTCGACGCGCTGATCGCGCTGATCGACGGCGCGAAATCCTCGCTTCGCATCATCTATTATATCTATTCGAACGACGCCTCGGGCCAGCGCGTGCTGGCGGCGATGATCGCGGCGGTGAAACGCGGCGTGACCTTGTCGCTGATCGTCGATGCCGTCGGCCGCGACGCGGCCGACGACGAGCCTTTCTTTGCCCCGTTGCTCGAGGCGGGGGCGGCGGTCTGCCGTTTCGAGCCGCGATTCGGCCGGCGCTATCTGCTGCGCAATCACCAGAAGCTGGCGCTGGCCGACGGCGAGGGCGAGGCGCCGCGCGCGATCATCGGCGGCTTCAACGTCGATGACGGCTATTTCGGCACGCGCGACGAGCAGGCATGGCGCGATCTGGGGCTGATCATCGAGGGACCCGCGGCCGCGCGAATCGCCGGCTATTTCGACGCGCTGTCGGCCTGGGTGCGACGACCGCATGGCTGAATCCGCACGCTGCGCCGGACCTTGTATCGCTTCAGCGAAGCCGGGGGCGCGACGCGGTGGCTGATCGGCGGGCCGACGCGGCGGCTATCGGCCTGGGCGCGCGCCATTCGATCCGATCTGCGCACCGCCAAGCGCGCCGACATCATTGCCGCCTATTTCTGCCCGACGCCGGCGATGCTGCGCCGGTTCGACCGGACGGGCCGGCGGCGCGGCGCCCGCGTGCGGATCGTGACGGCGGCGAAATCGGACAATAGCACGACGATCGCGGCGGCGCGCTTCACCTATGCCGGGCTGTTGCGCAAGGGCATCGAAATCTACGAATATCAGCCGACGAAGCTGCACACGAAGCTCTATGTCGTCGATGACGCCGTCTATATCGGATCGGCCAATTTCGATGTGCGCAGCCTGTTCCTCAACCTGGAAGTGATGCTGCGGATCGAGGACAAGGCCTTTGCCGATCACGTGCGCGATTATGTCGATGCTGAAATCGCCGACAGCGAGCGAATTACCCGGGCGGCATGGAAGCGGCAGATCGGCCCCTGGCGGCGGATGAAACAGATGGCCGCCTATTTCGTCGTCGCCGTGCTGGACTATAACATCACCCGCCGGCTGAATTTCGGCGCGGAGGAGACGCCGGCTTAGGTCCTGACCCTAGTCTTTCCAGGCCCAATACAGCTGCGCCGGGGGAACGTTCCACCATTCCATCGCATGATCGATCCGTTCCCAGTGCGGCACCAGGAAATCCTTCACCTTGGGAGAGAATTGATAGACGAGGAAGGCGCCGCCGGGGCGAAGCGCGGCATGCGTTTCGGCCGCGATCTTCGGGCCGAGGCCGGCGGGCAAGGTGGAGAAGGGCAGGCCGGACAGCATGTAATCGGCCGATTCGTGGCCGTGATCGGCGATGATCTGGCGAACGTCCGCCGCCGATCCGTGCACCGCGAAGAAGCGCGGATCGGTGATCGTGTGGCGCAGGTATCGAATGAAATCGGGGTTGGTGTCGATCGCGATATAGTGCGCGTCCGGCCCCAACAGATCGAGAATCGTCGGGCAGAAGGTGCCGACGCCGGGGCCATATTCGACGAACAGCTTCGTGTTCGCCCAATCGACGCGGCCAAGCATCTTGTCGATCAGCTTTTGCGACGACGGCATCACCGAGCCGACCATCACCGGATGCTTCAGGAAGCCGCGGATGAACATGCCCCAGGGTGACGGCGTGCCGGCGAGGCGACGGGTGCGGGTGCGCCTGGCAGCGGTGGTCGTGCTGGGCATGGATATCCTATCGGCTGGTGAGAGATCGGTTTCGATCCCGTTCGCAAAGAAGCAACGAACATTCAAGTGTCGTGGTTGCAACCGGCGTGCGCCATACCGGACTTGCGCCGGGACCGAAAGCGCCTAATGCCCGAAGAATGCGAAGCGAGCGGAGGGGGCAGACCGCGGTCATTTTCCTGTCGCAGCGGACGGGCGATGACGAGGCGGGCTATGCGGCGGCGGCGGCCGCGATGAGCGCGCTCGCCGCGACTCAGCCCGGCTATCGCGGCGAGGAAAGTGTGCGCGACGCCGGCGGATCGGGCATCACGATCAGTTATTGGGCGGACGATGCGACCGCCGCGGCATGGCGCGACCATCCCGAGCATCAGCGGATTCGCGAGACGGGGCGGGGGCGCTGGTATGCCCATTACGAGGTCTGCGTGACATCGGTGACGCGCGATTATCGGTGGGTGAAGGCGTGAAGGCCCCCGCCGCGATCGACCGCCAGTTCGCGCTGTTGTTCGTGGTGATGCTGACGATCGCGGCGGGCAATACGGCGCTGCAATCGGTGCTGCCCGCGCTCGGCCGCTCGCTGCGCGTCGCGGACAGCGCGGTGGCGGCGTGCTTCTCGGTCTCCGCGCTGCTGTGGGTGATCGCGGCGCCTTACTGGGCGAAGCGATCCGAAACGCGCGGGCGGCGCACGATGATCCTGACGGGCCTTGGCGGGTTCACGATTTCGCTAGGCACCTGCGGGCTGTTCCTTGCCGCCGGGATCAACGGCTGGATCGCGGGATCGACCGCCTTCCTGCTCTTCATCGCGGGTCGGTTGATCTACGGCACGTTCGGATCGGCGGCGCCGCCGGCGGTGCAGGCGCTGGTCGCCGGGCAGACGGAGCGCGAGGACCGGACGCGCGCGCTGACGCTGCTCGCCTCGGCGACCGGGCTCGGCACGATCATGGGGCCGGCGATCGCGCCGTTACTCCTCCTGGGCGCGCTCGGATCGTTCGAGATCGGGCGGTCGGGGCCGGCGTTCTTAGCCGCCGTGTTCGGCGCGGCGGTGTTCGTCGCGGTGCGCGCGACCAT
>JBQCEK010000078.1:0-5064 GCA_051960335.1 Sphingomonas sp. | reverse complement strand
CGTCGCGAGCCTGTCCTTCGTGGTGGTCGGGCTGATCGGCGCGGGCGTGCCGTTGCGCGAGTTCAGCTTCAACGAGTTCGGGATGGTGTGGCTGGGTTACATGCCGCTGATGGTGCCGGTGGTGACGATCGCCGGCGTGCTCGCGCTGCCGGTCTGGCGGATCATGGAAGCGAGCGGCCGGCCGGGCGTGTGGGGCTATGCCGCCGCCGGCGCGATCGCGGGTGTGGTGGCGAGCATAGCGTTGCTGTGGCGGCTGGCGCTGGCCGGGCCGAACGTCGCGGTGTGGGGCGCGGTTGGGCTGCTGCCGGGTGTCGCGGCGGGGCTGTTCTGGTGGCAGGCGGTGGTCCGCCGCGAGCGCGCCGAGCGAGGGTTGGCGGCATGACCGACGGCAGCGAAGTCCCCTCGGGCGAACCCGCGATCCGCGTCAGCACGATGCCCGCCGACACCAACGCATATGGCGACATCTTTGGCGGCTGGCTGATGAGCCAGATGGACATGGCCGCCGGCCTGGTCGCGGCGCGCCATTCGCAGGGCCGCGCGGTGACGATCGCGGTCGAGGGGATGAAGTTCCACGCGCCGGTCCATGTCGGCGACGAGGTGTCGGTCTATGCGCGGCTTGTCTCGGTCGGCAACACGTCGATGACGATCGAGGTCGAAGCGTGGCGCCGCGCCCGCCACACCGAAAACCAGCGCCGCGTGACGCAGGCCAAGTTCGTGTTCGTCGGTATCGACGAAGAGCGGCATCCCAGGCGGGTGCCGCCGATGCAACAAGATTGATCGCCGGCGCGTCGCAGCGCGGCAAAGAAGGAGCTTATCGTGGCTGAAACGTTCGATCTCATCGTGCTCGGTTCGGGCCCCGGCGGGTATGTCGCGGCGATCCGGGCGAGCCAGCTCGGCATGAAAGTCGCGATCGTCGAGCGCGAGCGGCTGGGCGGTATCTGCCTCAATTGGGGGTGTATTCCGACAAAGGCGCTGCTGCGGACGTCGGAAATCTATCACTATATGCAGCATGCGGCCGATTACGGGCTGTCGGCGGAGAAGGTCGGGTTCGATCTGACGAAGGTGGTCGAGCGCTCGCGCAAGGTGGCGGGGCAGCTCAATTCGGGCGTCAAAGGCCTGATGAAGAAGAACAAGGTCACCGTCGTCGAGGGCACCGGCACGCTGACCGGGAAGGGCAAGCTGACCGTCACCACCGGCGACCAGAAGCGCGAACTGGAAGCCAAGCACATCATCGTCGCGACCGGCGCGCGGGCGCGCGATCTGCCGTTCGCCAAGGCCGACGGCAAGCGCATCTGGACCTATCGCCACGCGATGACGCCGGCCGAAATGCCGACCAAGCTGCTGGTCATCGGTTCGGGCGCGATCGGGGTGGAGTTCGCCAGCTTCTACAACGACATGGGTGCCGACGTGACGATCGTCGAGATGCTGCCGCGCATCCTGCCGGTCGAGGACGAGGAAGTCAGCGCGTTCATGGACAAGGCGCTGACCAAGCAGGGGATCAAGATCGTCACCGGCGCGGGCGTCGAGAAGATCGAGGGCGGTGCCAAATCGGTCAAGGCGACCATCAAGGGTAAGGACGGCAAGTCCTCCACCGAAGAATACAGCCACGTTATCGTCGCGATCGGCATCGTGCCCAACACCGAGGAGATCGGGCTGGAGAAACTCGGCGTCGAGACCGGCCGCGGGCATATCAAGGTCGACGGCTATGCGCGGACCAACGTCGAGGGGCTCTATGCGATCGGCGACGTCACCGGCGCGCCGTGGCTGGCGCACAAGGCGAGCCATGAGGGCATCGTGTGCGTCGAGGCGATCGCGGGCAAGAAGCCGCATCCGTTCGGCACCTGGAACATCCCGGGCTGCACTTACTCGCGGCCGCAGGTGGCGAGCGTTGGGCTGACCGAGGCGAAGGCCAAGGAAGCGGGCCGGCAAGTGAAGGTCGGCAAATTCCCGTTCATCGGCAACGGCAAGGCGATCGCGCTGGGCGAGGCGGAAGGCTTCATCAAGACGGTGTTCGACGCCAAGACCGGCGAGCTGCTCGGCGCGCACATGGTCGGCGCCGAGGTGACCGAGCTGATCCAGGGCTATGTCGTCGCGCGTCAGCTCGAGACGACCGAGGCCGAGCTGATGGAGACGGTGTTCGCGCACCCGACGCTCTCCGAGATGATGCACGAGAGCGTGCTCTCGGCCTATGGACGCGCGATCCACTTCTGACGCCGATGTCGCGGCGCGGATTGCCGACGTCGCGCTGGTCCGTTCGCTGTTGGTAGCGGCGGCCAGACGCGGCGAATGGGTGAGCTATTCGCAGGCGCTGAACGAGCTCGGCACGCGGTTCACGCGACCGAAGATGCGCGCCTTGTGCAAGACGCTCGGGCGGATCGACGAGTTGGCCGAAGCCGCTGGCGAGCCGGAGCTGGCGGTGCTGGTCGTGCGCGAGGGCGACGGGCTGCCAGGGCAGGGCTGGTGGGTCGGACGATCGGCGATGGGATATGACGGAAGCTGGGCCGGGCCGGAGGCGACGGCGCTCGTGCGCAAGCTGCAGCGGGCGGCGTTTCGCTATTGGAAGAAGCACTCTTCTTCTCTGTCACCCCGGGCTTGACCCGGGGTCCCGCTACTTCTTCTACGGTGGAAAGGAAGCGGGACCCCGGCTCAAGGCCGGGGTGACGAGGTTTTTGTTGTCCAGCCCTGCTCAGCAAATTCCCTGAGCAGCCGCCCGTAATCTTCTGGCGCTGGAAACTCCGCGAAACTGTGGCGCGCGCCGGTTTCCGCCCAGGCGAGCTTTTCGCTCGTATAGCTCTCGACAAACGGTGCGAACCATGAGGGATCGTCTAGCGCGCCGCCGCGGACGTTGACGAAGCCCATATCGGGCTCGATCCGGGTGAAGACCCAGCTCTTGCAATGATCGCAGTGATGGTGGCGCACGCGGGCGTCATGCATGCCGCCGATCACCGGCGCGCCCGCGGTGACCGCGAAGCCGTCGCTCGGGACCATCGCGGTGGTCGAAAACGCACTGCCCGACATTTTCTGGCAGCCGGTGCAGTGGCACGCCATCGTCATCATCACCGGCTTGGTGATCGCGAAGCGCACCTTGCCGCAGCGGCAGCCGCCTTCGATCGGCAGCGGTAGCTCAGCCATGCTCATGCTCCTTGTGGACGGCGCGGGGCCGGTGCAGGATCGGCGGACAAAAAGGGGAGGAATTCATGCCGTTCGCGATCCTGTGGCCCACCTTCGCGCTGGTTGCGCTGATCTTTGTCGTGTGGCTGGTATTGTTCGTCCAGCGTTTCGCGCATCTCAAGCGCAATCCGCCGAGCGACTCCGATCTTGCCAGCGGCGAATCGGCCAAGCGCTATTTCGGGCCGGTGGAAATGCCGGCAAACAACCTGGCCAATCTGTTCGAAATGCCGGTGCTCTATTTCGCGCTGGTGCCGCTGCTGATGCTGACGCAGCACGGCAACCATATTCAGGCGATCCTCGCCTGGGTGTTCGTCGGGCTGCGCGCCGTGCACAGCTTCATTCACATTGGCCCGAAAAAGGTGCCGGCGCGCTTCCTCGTCTATCTTCTGTCGTGCGCGGTGCTGCTGGCGATGTGGATCGGATTCTTCATCGACATGCTTCATGCCGCCAGCCTGTATCACGCCGCGATGAGCCGGATGGGCGCGATGTAGCCGCGTCAGGCGGCGGGCGACTCGACGTTGAACAGCCGCAGGGGGTCTTCCGGGCGGGCATCGACGATCAGTGCGGCCTCGCCGCCCTCATCACGCACGATCCGGCGGAGCTGGCCATCGACCTGCGCGCCGGTATCGATGGTGATCGCTTCATAGGCGATGTCGCCGGTGATGCGCGCGCCGCCCTCAACGGTAAGCTCTCGGGCGGAGACGGCGCCGGTGATCGTGCCGGCGATCCGCGCACAATCGGCCGTGACCGAACCGGCGATCTGCCCGCCCGCGCCCAGCACCAGCGAGCCACAGCTGACGTCGCCGTCGATCCGTCCGTCGAGATGGAGATCGGCGGCGGTGATGTCGCCCGTCACCGTCACCTCGGTGCCGAGCACCGAAAAGCTGCCGCGCTTCGCCGCTGCGGCCGCGCCGCTGCGATTGCCGTTTCCGAACATCCCCATGCTCCCCGTCTTCTGAACCCTCGCGCTTCACCTAGCACCGGGAACAACAGGGGCCGCCGTCTTTCAGGCGAAGCGTGCCGAAATCGCGCCGTTGCCTAAGCGAGTGTGGCAATCGGCGCGCCTTGGCGCCTGGCGCGATCGATCAAAGCGGCGCGACTCGACGAAAGCGGGCCGGGCCGCAGACGTGGCCACGCGAGCCAGGCGAGCGCCGCTGCAGCCATGATCAGCGCCGCTGCGACACCGATCGACCCGGCCGCGCTATGCGGCAGCCCGGCTGCCTGAAGCGCTAGGCTGGCGCCGGCGCTCGTCATTATCGCGATCGGGATCGCCTCGATCGGGCATCTGCCGCGGATCGCAAAGGCGAGCAGCACGGGGGCGGCGATCAGCGACCAGCCACTCAGCGCCAGCGCCGTGCCGAACCAGGCGGCCATCGCCGCGTGCCGACGGTCATGCGCCGCCGCCAGGGCGACGAGGCAGATCATGGCGGACGGCAAGATCGCGGGCGTGCTCATTCCACCAGCCTGCGATCCCGATGGTTATCATCGCGTAAACGGGCGAGCGCCGGCGGCGGCAAAACATGTGGTCGGGCGTTGCGCACGGTCGGCCGGTCGCTATGAGGAGCCATCGTCTCGCAAGGGAGCACCCGACCCCATGAATCCTCGCATCGCCTCCGTCGCCGCCGCCGCTCTGGCCTGCTCGCTCGCCGTCGCCGCCGTCGCCCAGCAATCCAGCCAGGTAACGCCGGACATGGTGCAGACCGGCAGCGACATTCCGAAGGACTGGCAGCAGCCCGAAGGCAATTTCGATTACACGCGCAAGGAAGTGATGATCCCGATGCGCGACGGGGTGAAGCTGCACACAGTGATCCTGATTCCCAAGGGCGCGCACGACCTGCCGATGCTGCTCGAACGCACGCCCTATGACGCGACCAGCACCAATTCGACCAACAG
>JBQCEK010000077.1:0-2839 GCA_051960335.1 Sphingomonas sp. | reverse complement strand
CATCGAGCCCGAAGTGAACATCAAGAGCCCCGAACGCTCCGATGCGGATCGCTTGCTCGTCGCCGCGATCGAAGCTGCCCTGAACGAGGATCGTAGCGGGCCGCAAATCATGCTGAAGCTATCGCTGCCGGCCGAGCGCGGCATTTACGAACCGCTGATCCGTCATCCCCGCGTGCTTCGCGTCGTTGCGCTGTCGGGCGGCTTCAACCGGCCCGAGGCCTGCGCCGAGCTCGCCCGCAACAAGGGCATGATCGCGAGCTTCAGCCGTGCGCTGCTCGAGGATTTGCGCGATCAGATGAGCGACGCCGAATTCGACGCCGCGCTCAGGCAGGCGATCGACCAGATCTACACCGCATCGGTCGACAAGGCGCCGGACGCGGCCTGATGGTGGAGCGCACGCAGCCGCAGGACGAGGGCTGGGCGGCGGTCGACGCCTATATCGGCGACACGCTGCTCGGCGACGATCCGGCGCTTGCGGGCGCGCTGGCCGCCAATGTCGCGGGCGGGCTGCCCGATATCGACGTTTCCCCGCCGCAAGGGCGAATGCTGCGGCTTTTGGCGATGATGTGCGGCGCGAAGCGCGTGCTCGAGATCGGCACGCTCGGCGGCTATTCGACGATCGAGCTGGCGCGCGCGGTGGGCGAGGGCGGCCGAGTCGTGACGCTGGAGATCGATCCGCACCATGCGAGCGTCGCGGGGGCGAACCTGAAGGCGGCCGGGCTCGCCGATCGCGTCGAGGTGCGCGTCGGGCCGGCGATCGAGACGCTCGCGAGCCTCGACGGGCCGTTCGATTTCGTGTTCATCGATGCCGACAAGGAAAACAACGCCGCCTATCTGCACGAGGCGCTGCGCCTGTCGCGCCCCGGCACCGCGATCGTCATCGACAATGTGATCCGCGAGGGCGGCGTGCTGGATGCGAACAGTGCCGACCCGCGCATTATCGGCACCCGCGCCCTGTTCGACGCGGTCGCCGCCGAACCGCGGCTGACGGCGACCGCGATCCAGACGGTGGGCGGCAAGAAATGGGACGGATTTCTGATGGCGCTGGTGCGTTGAAGCGCTGATTCGAGGGAGAGGGCCCGTTGTTTCCAAGCGGGCCGAGATTTCTTCCGAACGAACGAAACAACGCTGTAGGATCGGGGCCTTCGCCCTATGGTTTCGGCCCGGTTTAGACATGAAGTGGAGAAAGTAGCGGCTCTCGCAGCGTTATCGGGCCTTTTGCGCCGGCAAAGCGCCAGCGAATCGACATGTTCGCCGCATCTCCGCGACGGTAACGCGACACGTTCGCGGCGATTGCGGTCCAGATTGCGGCGCTGACGCGCGCCGAGGCGACGATGACGCGACGGGTTCGGATTCGGGATCATGGACCTGTCAAAGAGCGGGGACCCAAGGGCACGCGATGGTGTCTCAGAAATTTTCCAACATTGAAAGGGATGACCCGCGCGTCTCATTGTGAGGCGTCAGCACTTTGCCCTGTGATCAGGCCTGTTAGAGTGATCCAGCGATCGTTCAGGTCGCGACAACGATCTACAGCAGGTGGTTATGCCCGTCTTTTTGTCATCCGCTTTTTTCGCGCTCGCGGCCATCGCGGCGCCTCATCAGGCCGCTCCGTCGATTGCCGGGAGATATTTGACCGAAGACGGCGCCGGCGTGGTCCAGATCGCGCCCTGCGGCGGCGCGATGTGCGGGAGATTGGTGCAGATCCTGAAAGCGAAGCCCGGCGCGCCAAAGGTCGATGTCAACAATCGCAACCCGGCATTGCGCAATCGTCCCATTCAGGGGATCACGATCCTGGAGAGCCTGACCGACAACGGCGCCGATTGGCGGGGGACGATCTACGATCCACGCAACGGCAAATCATACAAGTCGATCGTCAGCAGGAACCAGGACGGCTCGCTCAAGGTGCGAGGCTGCATCGCTTTTTTCTGCCAGACGCAGCGCTGGCTTGCCGCTCGCTGACATGCGGCAGGCGCGCTGACTATTCCCGCGCCCGCGCAGCGGATTCAGGATTGCGGGCAAGAGGCTCAACCGAGGCTGCCCCCGGTTGAGCCTGTTCATGCTTCATCGCGTTTAGGGAAACGGCCGATCCAACACGCATTGACGCGGCCTGTGCCGCGGCCGGCCGCACACATCAGCCGACGGTCACACCCGCCACTTTCCATCCGCCCTCAGCGCGCTCGAGCGTAACGGTTTCCACCACATTCGCCTTGTTCGCGAACTGGGTGCGGAACTTAACCACTTCATAGCCATCAGGCGGTGCGGGCAGGCTCTGTTCGCTGATCAGCACCCGCGACTGCATCGCCCCCAGCGGCGAACGTACCCTTTCCGATACCTTTGCCCATGTTCCTGCGGAGTTGCTCTTCTGGAAGCTTTCGCCGGTCATGCGATAGGTTTCGGTCCAGTTGCCCTGATCGCCCAGTTCCAGGAACCGCCGCGCGGTATCGATGATGGCGGGGTTCTTGGTCTCGATCGTCGCGGTCTGTACGCCTTCGGACGCCGCCTGTGGCTGCGGCAGCGTGGCAAGCGCGATCAATCCCAATAAAAACGACATGGCGATACCTCCGATAGCAATCCAGCCCAGGCGGGATATCCGTCGGGCGCCGCCACGTTCAACCGCATCGGGCGTCGCCCCGGCTTCCCCAATTCTTCTGTCCCCCGAAGAATTTGGGGGTGCTCCTTCGGTGTCGAGCAGCAGTCGAGCCGCCTCGCGGCTGCTGGACACGTCCAGCTTGCGCCGCGCATCGCGCAGCCGTTCATTGATCGTATGGACGGAAAGATTGAGGCATCGCGCGATAGACTTCGCGTCATGCCCCCGAACCATCAGACGCAGCGTCTGCTT
>JBQCEK010000076.1:0-5338 GCA_051960335.1 Sphingomonas sp. | reverse complement strand
TCCATTGTTAGGCGCGGGGCGCATCATCAATGCCACCGCCCGGGCTACGGCGGGGTACCTGTTACAACGGGTCCGTTGCTGGACCCGGGCCTTCGCCGGGGAACTCGTTATGGCCAGACGGCCTCTTTAATCACTCTCAATCGTCCTGCCAGGTCACGCCGTCGCGCTCGGTGAGTGCGATCGCGCTCGATGGCCCCCAGCTGCCCGACGGATAGCTCTTCGGCTTGGTGTCGTTTGCGGTCCAGCCTTCACGGATCGCATCGATCCACATCCACTGCGCTTCCACCTCGTCGCGGCGGACGAACAGCGTCTGGTCGCCCTCGATCAGGTCGAGCAGCAGCCGCTCATAGGCAATGCGCCGACGCGTCCCGCCGAACTCGGCGTCCAGGCTCAGGTTCAGCGGCACTTCCTTGAGGCGCACGCCGTCGCGATCGAGGCCAGGTTCCTTGGTCATCACCAGCAACTGGATATATTCCTCGGGCTGCAAACGAATGATCAGCGTATTCGGCTGCAACAGCCCGCCGCGCGATGCGAACATCGAATGCGGCACTGGCTTGAACTGGATCGCGATCTCGCTGCGCCGCGTCGCCATGCGCTTGCCGGTGCGCAGATAGAAGGGCACGCCCTGCCAACGCCAATTATCGACATGCGCCTTGATAGCGACGAAGGTTTCCGTCGTGGACGGCTTGCCGAGCTCATCCAGATAGGATTTGACGATATCGCTGCCGATCGCGCCGGCGCCATATTGGCCCGTCACGGTAACGTGGGGCGTCTCCTCGGGGCTGATGTGGCGGAGCGAGCGGAATACCTTGACCTTTTCGTCGCGGATCGCGGTGCCGTCGAACCGTGCCGGGGGCTCCATCGCGATCAGGGCGACAAGCTGCAGGATGTGGTTCTGCACCATGTCGCGGAGCGCGCCGGTGCCGTCATAATAGCCCGCACGCTCCTCCAGCCCCACGGTCTCGGCGATCGTGATCTGGATGTTGTCGATGCCCTGTGCGTTCCAGATCGGCTCGAACATGGAATTGCCGAAGCGCAGCGCCAGGATGTTCTGCACCGTCTCCTTGCCGAGGTAATGGTCGATGCGGAATGTGCGTTCCTCGGGGAAGACCGAGGCGACGGCGTCGTTGATCTCACGGCTCGATTGCAGATCCTCGCCCAGCGGCTTTTCAAGCCCGATGCGGACGAGGCCGTGGGCAAGCCCCGCCTCGTGCAAGCCCTTGATCGTGGGCTCGAACAGGCTCGGCGCGGTCGACAGGAAAATCGCGAGTCCGCCCGAGGTGTCGCCGATCTTCTTGGCGAGATTGGGGAAGCCTTCGGGATGCGTGATGTCCAGTGACTGATAGGACAGGCGTTCGAGGAATTCCTTAATCTTCGCCTTGTCCTTCAATTCCTTGGGAAGGAATTCTTCAAGCGCTTTGGCAGCGAACGATCGGTAGCTCTTGTCGTCGTAATCGCTCCGCGCGGTGCCTGTGATCGTCAGTCCTTCGGGGAGGAGCCCATCGGTGTGCAGCCCGAACAGCGACGGCAGCAGCATCCGCTGAGCGAGATCGCCGGTCGCACCGAACAGCAGCAGCTTCGAAACGGGCTGACGCATGATTTCTCCCTTACTGGCGAGGGGTGACGTCACAACGCCAGCCCGGCAACCGGATCTAGCCCGGCCATGATGTTGAGGTTCTGGACCGCGGCACCAGCGGCGCCCTTGCCCAGATTGTCCAGCGTCGCGATCAGCCGCGCCTGGCCCGTTTCGGCATTGCCGAACACCCGGAGCGTCAGCCGGTCCGTCCCGGCGTCGGCAGTGATATCGACCAGATCGCCATCGGTGCTATCGGCGCCGATCACCCGGATCAGCGGCGCGCCCTCATAGGATTCACGCAGCGTCGCCTCGATCGTCTCGAGTGAGGGGCGTCGACCAAAGGCGTGAAGCGGCAGGGGCACTTCAACGATCATCCCGCGATAGGTCCGCGCGACTGCCGGTGCAAAGATGGGTGGATGCGCCAGCCGGGCATGGCGCTGCATCTCCGGCACATGCTTGTGCGCCAACCCCAGCGCATAGGCGCGAAACGCCGCGCCACCTTGGCCGCCGTCACTCTCGAAATCGGCAATCATCGCCTTGCCGCCACCGGAATAGCCCGAGGTAGCGTTAACATTCAGCGGCCAGTCATGCGGGATCAGGCCAGCCCGAATCAGCGGCCGCACCAGCGCCAGAAAGCCCGTTGGGTAACAGCCCGGATTGCTCACGCGCAGGGCCTGCGCGATCGCGGTCTGCTGCCCCGGCTCCAGCTCGGCGAAGCCGTAGGTCCAGTCCTCTGCCGTACGAAACGCCGTCGACGCGTCGATTACCCGCGTGTGCGGCGAACTGATCAGCGACACCGCCTCACGCGCGGCGGCGTCGGGAAGGCACAGGATCAAGAAATCGGCTTCGTTCAGAGCTTCGAGCCGCGCCTCGGGGTCCTTGCGGCGCGATTCGTCGAGCTCGATCAGCGCGAAATCTGCGCGCCCGGCCAGCCGCTCGCGAATTTCCAGTCCGGTCGTCCCGGCGGCGCCATCGATGAACAGCCGCGCGCTCATGCCGCGCGCTCCGCGCCTTGGCGGGTCAGGCTCAGCGCGCTGGTCGCAACGTAGCCGACGATTCCGCCGCTCCCGCGTTGTCCCCAGCAGTGCTGGCTTGAAACTTCGAGCACATCGAACGTCTCGCCGATTTCCAGCATGGCAAGAATTTCGGCATCTGGCGAGGCGGTGGCCTTCACTGGCGTCTGCGCCGTCGCTGTCATCGTGAGCGGTGCGGCATAATGCGGCGCGAAGACGCGGTCGGCCAGTCGAATGTCGGCTAGATCGGCGCGAACGGCGTGCGTGCGGGGATCGAGCGCGACCGATCGGCCCGATAGCGTGAAGGCGCTACGCGGTAGCGTGCTGACGGACGGCGGTTGGGGCAGAGTCGTCGTCGAGGAAATGTCCGAACTCTTCAAGAAAATCTGCCCCTTCAGACGTGCGCGCGACGAAGATGTTGCGCTTGTCGCTGTCGTCGCGTTGCCGGCGCAGATAGCCCAGCGCCCCAAGTCTATTCAAGGCGCGTGTCACCACCGGCTTCGAAACATTCAGGCAGCGCGCCAGCCCGCGTACGGTATGAGGCCCTGGGTTGAGGTAAACGACTAGGAGTAACGCCATCTGGCGATTGGTTAAATCGGGCTCTCCCGATCGCACGTAATCAACCAGCGTGCGCATCCAGGTGTTGAGCGGTTTTTCTGCGATAGTAGTCACCGTGACTCGTTCCGATACACGTAATGAATCCAGCCGTCGTGCAGCCTTCATAACGCCCGCGAGCCGATCCGGTTTCAGTGCGGCAACGAAATGTCGCCCGGAAATCCGCCGACTCGCTGACGCCGGTTGATCGCAGCGGCAGCCTCGCCTATGTGCCCGGCGTCTTCCCGCACGGATCATTTCACGCACCATGTTCATCTTCCTGCTCGTTCTCCACGCCATCATCGCGGCCTGCCTGGTCGTCGTGATCCTGATGCAGAAGTCGGAAGGCGGCGGTCTCGGTATGGGCGGCAGCCCGTCGGGGCTGATGTCGGCGCGTGGCGCGGCGGATTTTCTCACGCGCGCGACGGCGGTGCTGGCCAGCCTGTTTGTGCTGCTGTCGATCGTGATGGCGGTGATGGCGGCGACGCGCCACGATACGTCGATCGATACTTCGCTCGCCCGTCGGCCGGTTCCGCCCGCGGTTCAGGGCCCGGCGCCGACCAGCGACAATCCGCTGGCGAGCGCGGCGCAGAACGCGGTGGCAGCGCCAACCACGTCGGCGCCGGCCAACGATTCGGTCCCGCTCGCTCAATAATTTCGACGTCGATCGCCGTTTTTTATCGCCCGAAGAGATTCGGGCGCTTGCCCAACCCTGTGTCGAGTAGCTAGGCAGTTCTTCCCATGGCGCGGTTCATTTTCATCACCGGCGGCGTGGTCTCCTCGCTCGGCAAAGGTCTCATGGCAGCAAGCCTTGCCGCGCTGCTTCAGGCGCGTGGCTATAAGGTGCGCATTCGCAAGTTCGATCCGTATCTGAACGTCGATCCCGGGACGATGTCGCCCTATCAGCACGGCGAAGTCTATGTGACGGACGATGGGGCGGAAACCGACCTCGATCTCGGCCATTACGAGCGATTCACCGGCGTCGCCGCGCATCAGAGCGACAACGTCACCTCGGGGCGCATCTACCAGCAGATCATCCAGCGCGAGCGCCGCGGCGATTATCTCGGCGCCACCGTCCAGGTGATCCCGCACGTCACCGATGCGATCAAGCAATTCGCCCAGACCGATGTCGAGGGCCTCGATTTCGTGCTGTGCGAGATCGGCGGCACCGTCGGCGATATCGAATCGCTGCCCTTCATCGAGGCGATTCGCCAGCTTCGCAACGATCTCGGCCGCGGCAATTCGATCAGCATCCACGTCACGCTGGTGCCGTATATTTCGGCCGCCGGCGAGTTGAAAACCAAGCCGACCCAGCATTCCGTGCGCGAGCTGGCGGCGCTGGGGGTGCAGCCCGATGTGCTGGTGTGCCGCTGCGAACAGCCGCTGCCGGCGAGCGAGCGCGCCAAGATCGCGCTGTTCTGCAACGTGCCCAAGGAAGCGGTGATCCCCGCGCTCGACGCACCGAGCATCTATGCCGTTCCGCTGCAATATCACGCCGAGGGCATCGATCGCGAAGTGTTGAAGGCGTTCGGCCTCGAACCCGGCGCCGATCCGCGGCTCGATCGCTGGACCGAGATCGTCGAGCGGTTGCAGAACCCCGAAGGCGAAGTGACGATCGGCGTGGTCGGCAAATATGTCGGCCTGCAAGACGCGTACAAGTCGCTCAACGAGGCGCTCGTCCACGGCGGAATCGCGAATCGGGTGAAGGTCAACATCCGCTGGATCGACGCCGAATTGTTCGAACAGGACGATAGCGCGATCGCCGCTCAGCTCGAGCCATGCCACGCGATTCTCGTGCCCGGCGCGTTCGGGGAGCGCGGCGCGGAGGGCAAGATCGCCAGCGTCCGCTTCGCGCGCGAGCGCGGCGTGCCCTATTTCGGCATCTGTTTCGGCATGCAGATGGCGTGTATCGAGGGCGCGCGCGATCTCGCCGGTATCGCCAAGGCGTCATCCACCGAATTCGGCCCGACCGACGAGCCGGTTGTCGGTATGATCACCGAATGGATGAGCAAGGCCGGCCTCGAAAAGCGCGAGGCCGGCGGCGATCTTGGCGGTACGATGCGGCTTGGCGCCTATCCCGCCACGCTGGCGGGCAACAGCGTGGTCGCCTCGATCTACGATTCGACCGAGATCAGCGAGCGTCACCGCCACCGTT
>JBQCEK010000075.1:0-2249 GCA_051960335.1 Sphingomonas sp. | reverse complement strand
CGTCCGAAACTGCCGTCTTCGAGCAGCATATCGACTTCCACGGTCGGGTTGCCGCGGCTGTCGAGAATTGCACGCGCATGGATGTCGATGATTGCGGTCACGAAACGGTCCTCCTAGATTGGGGTGGTCGCCGGTGGCGGCGTTCGCCGGGCGCTCTAGCGTCTCGTCGCACGCACCGCAAATCGCCGCGCGACGATGGAACCGCGCCCGATACGGGTCGTTGGCTGGATGAAACGGAAAAAGGGCTTTCGACATGGCCGATGACAACGATACGCCGAAGCTGCCGGGCTACACGCCCCGGACGAGTTCGTCCGCAGCCAAACCCGCCAGGGCGAAGGTGAGCGCCGCCGCCAGCAAGGTTGGCGATGAAGCCGGCAAGGCATCGATGACGCTGAAAGATAGCGCGACGAAGCTCAAGGATCAGGCGAGCGGCAAGGCCCGCGCCTATGTCGAGGATGGCAAGGCCAAGGCCGGCGGCGCCCTGGATGAATTCTCCCGCCTGATGGAAAACGCCGCGGGCTCGGTCGATGAAAGCCTGGGCGCTCAATATGGCGATTATGCGCGCTCCGCGGCGAAGGCGATTTCGGGCTTTTCCGATCAGCTGAAAGCCAAGGATATCGATACGCTGCTCGCCGATCTTCGCGATTTCGCGCGCAAGAGCCCGGCGGTAGCGGTTGGCACCGCCGCCGCTGTCGGCTTCGTACTGGCTCGTCTGGTCAAATCGGGGCTGGACAGCGCCGACCGCGACGCCTGATCCGGGCGACCGGGGGGATGCTGGACCAAGAGCCGATCGACGGCGAGGCGCCCGATCAGCAGGCGTCGATCGCCGAGTTGTGCGCGCAACTGGTCGAGGATTCCAAGGATTTCGCTCGCGCCGAGATCGCGCGCGTGCGGGCGATTATCTTTCGCCGTATCGTCAAAGGGCGGATCGCGATCTTCTTCATGGTCGCGTCAGCACTACTCGCCCAGTCTGCAGTACTAGTGCTTTTGCTCGGCTTGTTGATGTATCTTCGCATTCACGTGGGCATAATCGGGGCCACAGCGATCGTCACGATCGTCGCGCTGGCCGCGTCGGCGCTGTTCGGCTGGCTTGCCTTCCGTCGCATTCGCCATGCGCTCAGCCGTGAGGACGATTTGCTATGAGCCTGAGCGGCGATCGCCTGGCGCGCGCCGAACAGCGCTCTGCGCGCGCGCGCCAGCGATGGCTGGCATCGGCATCCACGCTCAAATCGCGCCTGACGCCGCGCCGGCTGGTGCAGGATGCGGTGCACGAAGCGCGCCGGACGAGCGAGGCGCTGGCCGAGACGGGCGCCGAAACGGCGAAACGGCATCCGGTCGCGCTGGTTGGCCTGCTCGCCGGGCTGATCGGCTTCATGATTCGCCGAAAGATGCGCGCCCACCCCAGCGCCGATGAAACCGAGCCTGACGCGCAGCGTTTGAAACCAGAACGGGCCACGTCCCGCCGAACGAGGAAATCGAGATGACCAGCACCAGCAAATCGCTTCGCGACACCGCCAACAAGGCGCTTGGCCACACCTCGGAAGCTTATGAAAGCACGCGTGACGGCGCTCGCGACGCGTTGAAGCGCGCCGGCGAGGCGATGGAGGGCAATCCCCTCGCCGTCTTGGCGGGGGGCGCTGCGATCGGCCTGCTGGCTGGCGCCGTTCTTCCGCGCACCAGCCGTGAAGCCACGCTATTCGGCGCGGTGGGCAAGCGCGTGACGGCCGCCGCTGGGGCGGCTGTTACGGCTGCGCGCGAGGCGGGCATTCAGGAACTCGATTCGCGCGGCATCAGCGGTCGCGCTGCGCGGGCGCAGATCGGCAAGCTGCTCGACGGCGTTGTGGAAGCCGCCAGCACCGCAGGCGAAGCGGCGGCAAGCGCGGCGGCCAAAAAGGCAAAGGCATCTCGCAAAGCCGGCTAACTGCGCGTCGGGGGTTCCAATCGGGGCTGCGGAGCCGCTACAGGATCAGCGACTCTCCAATCTGTGAAAGCCGCATCCATGAGCAAGCTCCACCTCGTCTTCGGCGGGCGCGTATCCGATCCGCAGTCGCTCGATTTCAACGATCTCAAATCGATCGATATCGTCGGCATCTATCCCGATTACGCCAGCGCCGAGAAGGCCTGGCGCGGTGCGGCGCAGCGCACTGTGGACGATGCCGAGATGAAATACGTCGTCGTCCATCTCCACCGCCTGCTCGAGCCCGAGCTGCCGACCGGCTGAAACGGCAACGGGCTCCCGTCACCGGGAG
>JBQCEK010000074.1:0-3191 GCA_051960335.1 Sphingomonas sp. | reverse complement strand
GGCGCAGCCGGCGGAAGCGCCGGGTTCCCCGTGCTCGACATGATCGAGGTCAGCGAGAGAACGCGATTGCGGGCTTCGCTGGCCATTATCTGTGCAATCATGCCGCCCATCGATCGGCCGACCAGATGGACTTGGTCGATCGCGAGCGCGTCGAGCAGGCCCGTTGCATCCGCTGCCATATCGTACAGCGTATAGGGAACCTCGGGTCGGCTCCCGGCTAAAAGATCTGATGCCAGCGTACTAAAATCCGGCGGCGGACAAGCCTGGAGATGCGTCGAGCAGCCGACATCGCGATTGTCGAAACGGATAACTTGGTAGCCAAAAGCCGCCAGTGCTTCGCAGAACGGCGTGGCCCAGCGAAGCATCTGTGTACCGAGCCCGGAAATCAAGAGTACCGACTCGCTGTCGGTTTCGCCGAAACCTTCCCAGGCGAGCTCGATGCCATTTGCCTCGGCAATATTCATGGTGCGGCTTCTCTCGCTCGAATGGGGGACCGCTCCGACGTGGGGCGGGCTGCCCCAATAGACGCAACGGTTAGCGGATCGGAAGGCCCGCGATTGCGAACGGCAATCCTGTCGTTCCAGCTGCATGGTTGGCGATCATTCCGCCGGGCAGATTCGTCTATATGAACGATCGGCAGGTAGCGAAAAACCGCAACGAGGTTCCGAACGGTGGCTGCGTCAGCGGGCAAAAAAACATCTCGTCGCAGCGAGGATATCGCGGCCTCTAATGAATTGCACACTCCGCACCGATCAAGTGGTGCCGCTGTTTTAGCTTGATCGCTACTGGGTCTATTATAGGAGACCTAGTCTTCGAGATTTATGCAGATAGACCAATGCCATGGCAGAAAGCGCGCACCTCCTTCCCTTGCGGTTTGACAGCTCGACGCTGCCTACGGAAGTGCAGTTCACGACTTATATCATCGGCATGGCCAATTTCGATGCGACACGCGACGGCGACGGGGGCTTCGCGGCGCGCGCGTTAATCTGGACCATTGGGCGGTTGGTGATTGTGCAGGTCACTAGGGATGCCATCCGTCTCAATCGATCGGCCGTGCGCATCGGCGCAGACGGCGTCGATCATTTCTACGTGAATTTCTTCTATCGCGGACGTTTTGGCATCGACGTCGGCGGGGGAATGACGCGGGGAGGCCCGGGGTCGCTGCTGGCAATCGACATGCGTCAACCCTGTGCCCTCGAACTTGAGCGCAATGAGGCGATTGCTATCGCCATCCCGCGTCACCTCATCGTCGAGCGATTGGATGGTCGCGATCCGCACGGCCTTATCGCGCGCGATGGCACCGCCAAATTGCTCGGGACGATGCTGCGTACGATCTGTTCTACCCTGTCGCGGATGACGCCGGCCGATGCGGCGGGGATCGAGCGGATGGTCGTCGATGTTGTCGTCAACGCCTTGAGCGACGCGCTCCAGATCGCCGAGGCGCGCCGGACTCGCGAGGAAGCCTTGGTGAGCCGTGTCCGCGCACATATCGACCGCAACCTCGAGCACCCGCTCGATATCGTTGGCATCTGCGATGCTCTCGGCGTGTCGCGCTCGGTGCTCTACCGCGCGTTCGGCGGCGGCGGCGGAGTGGCCAACGAAATCCGCCGTCAGCGGCTGCGCCGGGCTCGGGCGCTCTTAGCCGATCCCGCAGAGATGCGCTCGATCGCGACGATCGCGAGCCTTACGGGGTTCCCAAGCCCTTCCCAATTTGCTCGCGCTTTCAAGCGTCAGTTCGGAATTTCGCCGAGCGACTTGCGTAAAGCGGTGCCAACGCGGTCGGCATCCCGTGCGTCATGCGACGATCACGCCGGGGTCATCTTTGGCGGTTGGGTCCGCGAGGTCGATTGATCGGTCCGACGGCCCCTGACTTTCCAGCGTGCTTCGGAAAGTTGGAACGTCTGGCTCATCGATTGAGACGTTTGCGCGCTTGTCTGGAGCGCGTCTCCCTCGCTAAATTTCGTTCGAGTTGAAGCGGTTCCGACGCAAAAGCCGCTCCTGAATGGAGCGAGACGCCGAGGACGTGACTTTACTTAAAAGGGGGCATCGTGAGTCATGAGCGTCGGCGCGTGCGCGCGCAATCGGTTTTTATCGCCTGTCGATCGAGTACCGCCGCGGCCGCGCTCGCCATCGGAACGATGGTTCCTCAGGCCTTGTGGGGGCAATCGGTCGTCTGTTCGGCGGGCGGGAGCGCGACTGGCGTCGACGCTACAGCATGCGGCAGCAATGCCAGCGCGTCGGGCAACGACAGCTTGGCAATAGGAAGCGCCAGTACGGCCATCGCCACGGGATCAGTGGCTTTGGGGCAGGGGTCGGTGGCCGATCAAGCCGACACGGTGTCCGTCGGCACCGCGACCAGCCAGCGGCGCATCGTTAATGTCGCCGTTGGGACGGCCAGCACCGACGCGGTAAACCTCGGCCAGCTTGATTCCGCAATCGCGGCGGCCGACCTGGTCGTCGGCACCAATAGCAGTGGTTATGCGCCGCCGACCGCGACCGGCAGCGACGCGACGGCGGGCGGGTATGGCGCCAGCGCAAGCGGGCAGAACGCGACCGCGTATGGCAGCAGCAGCGCCGCCTCGGGCGCCTTCTCGACCACGATCGGCAGCGGCAGCGCGACATCGGGCAATGCATCCACAGCGGTCGGGGCCGGCAGCAGCATTTCCGGCAACGGTTCCATCGCGGTCGGTACTGGCACCTTTATCAACGGCAACTCGTCGGTCGCGATCGGCGAGAAGGCAAGCGTCAACGGGCCAACCGGTCAACCGGTCATCGGCGGTGTCGCGATTGGCGAGAGTGCTAAGGTCAGCGCCGCCGGGGCCATCGCGTTGGGTCAAGGAGCCATTGCCGATCAAGCGAATACGGTGTCGGTGGGCATTCCCACGGCACGCCGGCGAATCGTCAATCTCGCCGACGGCACGGCGGCAAGCGATGCCGCCACGGTCGGACAACTCGACGCGGTCGCAGCAAGTTTCCCGCTGGCCAGCAACAACGCCGCCAATTTTGCGACGGCGACTGCGTCCGCGCCGACGGCGCTCGCGCTCGGCTGGGGCGCCGTCGCGAGCGGCGGCGTCAGCACCGCTTTGGGCAATGGCGCAACGGCAAGCGGCGATAATGCAACAGCAACTGGTGTCGGCAGCATGGCCGTCGGCCTGCAAGCGACCGCGACCGGATTTCAGAGCTTTGCCAAC
>JBQCEK010000073.1:0-4478 GCA_051960335.1 Sphingomonas sp. | reverse complement strand
TGAAGTCGCCGATCGCGTGGTGGTGATGAGCAACGGCGCGATCGAGCAGATCGGCACCCCGGCCGAAGTTTACGACAATCCGGTCAACGCCTTCGTGTTCGATTTCGTCGGGGAGTCCAACCGCGTGCCCGTTGTCGCCGCCGATGACCGCGCGATGTTTCGCGGCGCATATTTGGCAGTGGACACGGCGGGCCTGCGCGGCGCGGGCGATCTTTATTTTCGACCGCACGCAGCGCGGATCGGGGTCAAGGGGGACGCAGGCCTGCCCGCCACCGTGACATTGGTGCGCCCGCGAGAGGGGCGTGCCCGGATCGAAGCGGAGGTTGCCGGCCTTTCCGAGCTGATCGAACTGGACGTTTCGCTCGAGACGGTCCCCGCGGTCGGCGAAAACGTCACCATCGTGCCGACCCACGCGCGGTTGTTTCCCGCGCGCGAACCCGATGAGGCTGCGGCATGAATGTTGCTCCCAGGCGCATCGACCGCGCACCGGCCGCGCCCGACCACGAATCGGCGATCACTGCGCTGCGCGAGGCGCTCGCCCGCCTGCGCTTCGGCACCATTGCGCTCACCGTTCACGACGGCCGCGTCGATCAACTGGAGATCACCGAGAAGCGCCGCTTCGGCGCCTGAACACATACGAAGCTGACCGGACCACCGGAAGCATCGCCATTCCTTCAAATAGGACGATGACGATGAATGCACGCTTCCTTGCAGCCATTACCCTCGCCACCGTGCCGATCACGGCACACGCCCAAGACGCAAAGCCGGCGAAGCCCGCTAAGCCGTGGACGCTGCAACAAGCGATCGGCGATCCGGACGATTTCACGCTCTCGGGCAGCGTTCGCGCACGATACGAGACGCTCGACAACGAATTCCGCCCGGGCGGCGGCAAGACCGACGACCTGCTGTCGTTCCGCACGACGCTGTTCGCCGAATACCACCCGGGCGTCTTCCGGATCGGCGGCGAGCTGATGGATTCGCGCGCCTATCTCGATGACTCAAAAAGCGCCGTCAGCAACAACGATGTCAACGCGTTCGAGCTGATCCAGGGCTATGTCGGCGCCAATCTCGGCGACGCGCTAGGGAAGGGATCGAAGACGGTCCTTACGCTCGGCCGCCAGACCATCGACCTTGGCTCGCGCCGCCTGGTCGGTCGCAACAACTTCCGCAACGCGACCAACGCGTTCGACGGATTCCGCGCCGAATTCACCGGCGCCGACGAGACCTATCTTACCGTGTTCTACACGCTGCCGCTCAATCGTCTGCCCAGCGACAAGCAGGGGGTGCTCGACAACAAGGTGCAGTGGGATCGCGAGAGTTTCGACGTCGCTTTCTGGGGTGGTTTCCTGACCAAGCCGAGGTTGGTCGGCCGCGCCAATCTCGATCTCTATTTTTTCGGCTTGAACGAGCGCGATGCGCTAAAATATCCGACCAAGAATCGCGAACTCTACACGCCGGGATTTAGGCTCCATTCGGACCCGAAGCCCGGCAAGACCGACTTCGAATTCGAAGGCGCCTATCAGTTCGGCAGCACGCGCACGAGCACTGCGGCGAATGCGCCCGAGAAGCAGGTCTCGGCATACTTTATCCATGCTGAGGTTGGTCATCAGTTTGTCGGGCCATGGGTGCCGCGCGTCAGCCTCGAATACGACCGCGCCAGCGGCGACAAGGGCGGCAAGGATTATACAAGGTTCGACAGTCTCTATGGCCCGCGCCGCCCCGACTACGGTCCGACCGGCATCTACGGCCCACTCGGCCGCAACAACATCTCGTCGCCGGGCATCCGCCTCGAGGTAACGCCGAACAAGCGCTGGGACGGCTTCGTCATGTATCGCGCCGCGTGGCTCGACAGCGCGACCGACAGCTTCTCCAACACCGGCGTGAAAGACGTAAGCGGCCGATCGGGCACCTTCGCCTGCCAGCAGGTCGAAGGCCGCGTGCGCTATTGGATCGTGCCGAAGCTACTGCGCCTCGATACCGGTGCGGCGCTGCTGATCAACGGCCGCTTCCTTAAAGACGCGCCCAACGCCAACGGCTACGGCAACCCGATCTACGGCTATGCCGACCTCACGGCCACGTTCTGATGCCAGGGCGTCTCGATCCAGCACCGCTGTTGGATGCGAGCGGCCTTCGCGTCTCGTTCGCCTGATGCTGGCGCTGTCAGCGACGACGCTCTCCGCCGATCCGACCGACATCCCGCGGCTAAATGCATTCATTACTCGGCTGACAGTGGCGGGCTGGACTATTCGGCGGGCTTATTATCGCAATTGGACGATCTGGCGGAACACCAGCGGTAATGGACGCGGCTTGCTCGTTCTGCCGATCGAACGGCGAAATCGAATTCGCTCCATGCGATCTTCATCACAATCGAGCTGCTCAGGGCGTCACCGGAAAATGGCCTATCGACATGACGCTGGTGGATCAGCTGTTGCGCAGCCGCCCCGCTGCGCCGCCCGGCAAATCATGCGAGGAATACCGCGCCGCCGAGCTCGAGCTTATCGGCTGGAAACTGGGGCGCTAACCGTCTAGCGGCAGTTCCCGCTGCCATTTTGACCATGGCAGCTGTCCCCCATCTCACGCTGAAACCAGACCGTCTGAAACCGGCCCAGGAGAAGCCATAAATCGCCGTGTAAATGACCGTCAGATATCAAGGAGCAGAAGCACGCCGGGGAACGGCTGGTTTGTTGGCGGGAGCTGCCCGGTCGGAGCCGCACCAAAGCCAGGCATTCAGCCTAACGGCGTGTCATTCCCAACCCAACCGTTCGAAGGTACGTCGGTAGTCCTGTTTTCCGTCTCCAAAGGGAAGTTTCGGGAAAAAATAACTGGGGACAGATTTGGGAAAAGCGGCATTGCTCCGGGAGTTGATTCCGGCGATCCCGCACCGGCTGCCCCGGCGGAGGCCCGTTGGCGGGAAGGAGTGCAGGAAACGGTCAGTCGGCCGACGTTCAGTAACTGACCTCAAGCGTTACCGCCGTCAGGCGACCGCCAACTCTGCCCACCAAGGTCACGTTGCCTCCGGGATAGTCGGGCCCGTTCATCGCCATGATGGCGCTGGTGGCCATTTGCGCGGTGAAAAGGGGCTGGAAGGCTTTGGCGTGGGGTGCGGTGATGAGCGTCGTTCCAGCACGATCGTCCGCCCAGGCTCCATAACCCCAGGCGCTCCCGATGAACCTCAAAATGTTGCCACGCGGCTGCGAGGGAGGCCGCTCATCGACTTGCCGGCGGCCTTCGCAATCGACTTTGTTCAATCGCCCGTTTGAAAGCGTGCCGCCCGTATAATCAGCTTGAAGCGTGTAACACTGACCGTCGCTGAACGATAGTGTGACCGGCAGAAAGCCCGGGGACCATGCGGCAACAAGATGCCGCTTCTGCGTTTCGGCAACCTCGAATATGCCGACCACTTTCACATGGCCCGTCGAGGTGCCGCGTTTGTAGTTGGGCTCGGCGCGGAACAAGCCTGACAAAGTCGCATCCGGAATGCGGGTCAGGGTTGGTGCAGCTAAGTCCGCGGGTGTGGCAATGCCGGGCTGCGCCCCGCTGCCACTATATCCCGCAGGAGCAACGAATTGAGCCTGTGCGGTGACTGAAAACGCTGACATGACCGCGAAGCTCATCCGAACAGCAGTGGTTTTGCCCATCATATGCGTCTCCTTCAAACGACATATTCGATCAAAGCATCGGAGACGAGGAGCTTCGGCACAACGAGACCATCGACGCATTGTCGACGCTGATCGTCACTTGCACGAGCATTCCGCCGCTCTCAACGATCAAGATGTGTCCGAGCATCGGTGCCGGCTCGGGCGGATCGAACGGGGCCGCGCGACGCGCAGCTGTCGATTGTTCCAGGCTTCCAAGGCGGCAAGCGGCCGCAATCGAGCCATGTGACCGCCTCGCGACGGCGCCGATTCGTGAATGCCGTCACGGCTTCGTCGAACCTGATGGCACCATCGCTGCATACGCCATGACGTTACACACCTACCCGGGTCGCGGCCACACTTCCGATACGCGATACATCGAACCCTGCGGCAGAGGCGGGGCATGAAATTACTTGGCGGTCCGGAAACAATGACGGCGGGCAGGCATTTGGGAATGGCGGTTCCGCCGCGCTCAACCACGATTGTTGATCGATCCAACCGTTTCAGGGAGCACCGCCCAATGCCCAGCGTAGCCGATGTGATCGTCAAGACGCTCGAAGATGCCGGCGTCCGCCGGTGCTACGGCATCCCTGGCGACACGCTCAATCACATCACCGACGCGATGCGGACCAGCGGCATCCGCTGGGTGCATGTGCGCCACGAGGAGGCGGGCGGGTTCGCCGCTGGATCGGACGCGATGCTGACGGGCGAGCTCGCGGCGTGCGCGGGATCGTGCGGGCCGGGCAGCCTGCACTTCATCAACGGCCTGTTCGAATCGCACCGCAACCGGGCGCCGGTCGTGCTGATCGCCAGCCAGATCGTTCGCGACGAACTCGGCTTCGA
>JBQCEK010000072.1:0-9968 GCA_051960335.1 Sphingomonas sp. | reverse complement strand
TGGGCGCGATCGTCGCACCGGCCGGGGCGACGCGCAGCGCCTCGCGGGTGAGAGTGGCGAGATCGAGGCCCAGCACCGCGTCAAAATCGCCGAGCGCGGCGAGGCGCACGGCGGGGGACAACTTCTTGTCGGCAAGCAGCTCGTCGAGCACTGGGAGCGCCTTGGGCGTGTTGAGATCGTCCGACACGGCTTCGTCGAGGCGCTCGCGATAGGGCGAGGCGTCGCCTTTCGACGGCGCGTCCGGATCGGCGGCGGCGCGGTCGCGCAGCGCCGAGACGGTCATCACCAGCCGCTTGAGGCGCGTCACCGCCGCCGTGAGACCTTCGCCGGAAAACTCCAGCTCGCTGCGATAATGCGCCGAGAGGCACATCAGGCGGTAGGCGAGGGGATGGACGCCCTTGTCGACCAGGCTCTTGAGCGTGGTGAAGCCGCCGGCGGATTTGGACATCTTGCCGGAGCGCTCGACCAGGAAATTGTTGTGGATCCACCAGTTCGCGCCGGTCTCCGGGCATTCGCAATGCGCCTGGTTCTGGGCGATTTCGTTGGGGTGGTGGATCTCGCGATGGTCGATGCCGCCAGTGTGGATGTCGAACTGAGGCCCAAGGTATTTCTTGCTCATCACCGAGCATTCGAGGTGCCAGCCCGGCGCGCCGCGGCCCCAGGGGGAGTCCCATTCCATTTGCCGATTCTCGCCTGGCGCCGACTTGCGCCAGATCGCGAAATCCTGCGGGTGGCGCTTGCCCGAGACCGCCTCGATGCGGCCCGCGGCGGCATCGTCCTGGCCGCCGGCGAGCGCGCCGTAGTTCGGCACGGTGGTCACGTCGAAATAGAGGCCGGTGTCGAGTTCGTAGCAATGCGCGGGCGCGATCTGCGCGGCGAAGGCGATCATGTCGGCGATGTGATCGGTGGCGACCGACCAGCGGCTGGGCTCGCGGATGTTGAGATCGGCGAGGTTCTGCTTGAAGGCCTTTGTGTAGTGTGCGGCGATGTCCCAGATGCTCGTCGCCTGCGCGCGGGCGGCTGCCTCCATCTTGTCGTCGCCGGCATCGGCGTCCGAGGTCAGGTGGCCGACGTCGGTGATGTTGATGACATGGGTGAGGGGGAAGCCCTTCCACGTCAACACGCGAGAGAGCGTGTCGGTGAAGACATAGGCGCGCAGATTGCCGATATGCGCGTAATTGTAGACGGTCGGCCCGCACGAATAGAGTCGCACATTGGCGGGATCGATCGGCTCGAAGGTTTCGAGCCGGCGGGTGAGGCTGTTATAGAGTCGTAGGGGCGCACCGGTCATCCGCTCGCCATAGCCAAGGCGGACGAGGCTGCAAATGGGCTTGGCGGGAACCGCGTCCCGCCCCAAATCGCTTGATAACCGGGCACGTCGCTGGTAGGGGCGGCGCACTACGGCGCAGGCCATGCTTGCGACGACCGTTATTCTATTGATCGGAGACGTACGGCTTTATGCAAATCATCGTTCGCGACAACAATGTCGACCAGGCGCTGCGGGCGCTCAAGAAGAAGCTGCAGCGTGAGGGCGTCTATCGCGAGATGAAACTGCGCCGTCATTACGAGAAGCCGAGCGAAAAGCGCGCCCGCGAGCGTGCCGCCGCCGTCCGCCGCGCCCGCAAGCTGGAGCGCAAGCGGATGGAGCGCGACGGCGCCCGCTAAGGACTGCCGGCCGGTCCGTCGCGCCCGGCGTCGCTTCATTCGACCATTTCGCTGAAGGTTCGCATTTCATGTCCGTGACCGCCGTTCCGATTCGTCCCGTTCGTCGCGCCAATCTGGTGCTGTTGTGGGCGGGGATCGTGATCGCGGTGATCGCGGCTGTGTGGCTGGCGTTCCACGGCACCGCCGGCGCTCGGGCCGCGGTTGGCTCGAATGACCAATTCCTCGCGTGGAATGCGGGTCGGCCGGGCGTGAAGACGACCGCCAGTGGGCTGGAATATCAGGTGCTGACGCCGGGGAAGGGGACCGATCACCCGACCGACGAGGACGTCTCGCTGATCAACTATACCGGCAAACTGCGCGATGGCACGGTGTTCGATGCCTCGAAACAGCCGACGCCGCTGCCGGTGGCGGGCAGCATCAAGGGCTTTTCCGAAGGCCTGAAGCTGATGACGAAGGGCGCCAAATATCGCTTCTGGATCAAGCCAGAGCTTGGATATGGCGCTCAGGCGAATGGCCCAATCCCTGCTGACTCACTGCTGGTGTTCGATGTCGAACTGATCGATTTCCTGCCGCAAAGCGTGATCCAGCAGCAGATGCAGATGCAGCAGATGATGCAGGGCCAGGGTGGAGCGCCGGGCGCCGCGCCGGGTGAGACGCCGCCGACCGGCCAGTAATCGAACTCCTCGGTCGGGTCAGCCGGCGATCGGCACCAGCACTTCGTTGTGGCGAAGCGGCGGCGGCACGAACGGCGAATTGTAGAACGCATATTCCACCGGGCCGGCCGGACTGTAGCCACGCTGCGCCAGCCAGATGCGCAGCCGCCGTTCGTGATCGGCCAGCGCTTCGTCTCCGGCACTTCCTGAAAAGCGCATTGCGGCGATCCGCCGGGCCGCCAGCGTGGCCGTCCGGACGCCTCCGTCCGGCGCGGGCAGCGTTTTCAGCCTAAACTTCGCGGGCATGACGAATCGGGTCCGCCATGCGCCGCGCTCCGTGCGATCGGACAGGACGGGCGCCGTCATCGCGATTTTCGTTGCGTCGCCGCCCGGGCCGCGTCGCTTGGCGAAGATATAATCGGCAAGCCGCTGGAAGCCGGCGTTGAGCGCGGACAAGCGATCGCCGGCGTCGGTGGTTTCCGCGATCAGCAGCTCGGGATAATCGCGCACCTCGATATCGTCTTCACCGTCGATCCGCCGATACACTGGTTGTTCGACCGATTTCTCACGATAGGCGAGCAGCGCCGTCGCCGCCGTGGCGACCGCGATCAGGCCTCCGCCGATCGCCGCGATTCTTCCGATCCTTGCCATAGCACCGCCTCCTTCGTTGTCCCATCGTAATGGTGGCAACGCGCGGGAGGCAACCGCGTTGCGCTCAGCCGATCGCGTCCAGCACAGCGGCGCGCAGTTCCGCGATCCCCAGGCCAGTTTCGCTCGACGTCGCCAGGACATCGGGATGAGCGGCGGGCCGTTTGCGCGCTTCGGCGGCGGTCGCTTCCTGAACGGCCGCGAGCTCGGTCGGCTTGATCTTGTCCGCCTTGGTGAGCACCAGCCGATAGCTGACGGCGGCCTTGTCGAGCATTTCGAGGATGTCGCGATCGACCTCCTTGATGCCGTGACGCGAATCGATCAGCACCAGCGTGCGTTTCAGCACGGCGCGACCCCGCAGGAAATCGTTGATCAGGAAGCGCCATTTCTTGACGACATCCTTGGGCGCCTTGGCAAAGCCGTAGCCAGGCATATCGACCAGGCGGAACAGCAGCGGCTCGCCGATATCGAAGAAGTTCAGTTCCTGCGTGCGGCCGGGCGTCACCGAGGTTCGGGCCAGCGCCTTGCGACCGGCCAGCGCATTGAGCAGCGACGATTTGCCGACGTTCGACCGGCCGGCGAACGCAACCTCGGGCACATCGGCCTCCGGAATGAATTGCAGCGTCGGCGCGGATTTCAGGAAGGCGATCGGCCCCGCGAAGGTCTTGCGCGCGGCCTCGATCGCCTCGGACGAGAAAACGTCATCCACTCACGTCGCCTTTTCGGGCTTGGTCTTGAGCTGCGGGTGGCGGCTGTAGAGCCACTGTTGCTGCGCGATCGCGAGACAATTCGACGTGATCCAGTAGATCTGCAGGCCGACGGCGTAGGACGCCATCACGAACATGAAAATCCACGGCATGATCGCGAAGACCTGCTTCTGCGCCTCGTCCATCGGCGCGGGATTGAGCTTGAACTGGAAATACATCGATACGCCGAGCAGGATCGGCACCACGCCGATCGCGATCATGTGCGGCGGCGTGAACGGCAGCAGCCCGAACAGGTTGAGCGGCGTCAACGGATCGGGGGCCGAAAGGTCCTTGATCCACAGAACGAACGGCTGGTGGCGCATTTCGATCGACAGACGCAGCACCTTGTAGAGCGCGTAGAATACCGGAATCTGCAGCAGTGTGGGCAAGCAGCCGGCAAGCGGGTTCGCCCCTTCCGACTTGTAGAGCGCCATGATTTCCTGTTGCTGGCGCGGCTTATCGTCTTTGTAGCGTTCCTGCAGCGCCTTCATTTTGGGCTGAATCGCCCGCATCTTCGCCATCGATGCGAACTGCTTCTGCGCGATCGGGAACATCAGCCCGCGGATCGTCAGCGTCAGCACGATGATGGCGAGGCCGAAATTGCCGACCAGGCGGAACAGCCAGTCGAGATAGTAGAAGATTGGCTTCTCGACGATCTCGAACCAGCCCCAATCGACGGCCTTGCCGAAATCAGGCACGCCGGCGTGATCCTGATAATTGTCGAGCAGTCGCACTTCTTTCGCCCCGGCGAAGAACCGTGACGTCTGGCTCACTTGCGCGCCTGGCGCCAGCACCTTGGGAGCGGCCGAATAATCCGCCTGATAGGCGCCTTGCTGACCGGCGCGGAATTGCGCCGTCACGGCCTGTGCCTGATCGGGGATCAGGGCAGTGAGCCAATATTGATCGGAAAAGCCATACCAGCCGCCGGGGCCCGTGTATTTTTGGGCGCCCTTGTCGACGTCCTTATATGAAACGCCGTAATCGGCCGCGCCGTTGTGCACCGACATCGGCCCGGTGTGCAGCATCCAGTTCGACGGATCGGCCGAGGCGGCGCTGCGATTGACCAGCGCATAGGTGGCGACCGCGACCGGCTTTGCGCCGGCATTGGCGACGGTTTGCCGGACGGTGAACATATATTGGTCGTCAACCGCGATGGTGATGCGGAAGCGCTGGCCCTGGCTGTTCGCGGCGTCGAGCGTGACCGGCTTGCCGGGGGCCAAGACGGCCCCCGAGGCATGCCAGATCGTATCGGGCGCAGGCGGCACCAGCCCTTCACCCCGCCAGCCGAAGCTCGCGAAATAAGCGCCGGGCGCGCCGGATGGCGACAGCAGGCGCACCGGCGGCGAATCCTTGTCGATCGTCTTGGCGTATTTGCTGAGAACCAGATCGTCGATCCGCGCGCCCTGAAGGTTGATCGATCCCTTCAGCGTCGGCGTATCGATCCGCACCCGCGGCGTTGCTGCCAGAACGGTGGCGCGATTCCTGTTCGCCACGGGGCTGTCCGCGGTCGGCTCCGTGGTGGGATCGGGCAGCACCTCGGTCTTGCCGCCTTCGATCTTGGTGACTGGCGGGTTCGCAGTGGTCGGGGCCGGCTTGGGGCCGAACTGGTGCATCACCAGCGGCCAGCCGAACAGGATCAGCACCGCGATCAGCGCGAAGATCACCAGATTGCGATTGTCTTGCTTCACAGGTCAGCGGCCTCGATCATGATTGCAGTCCGGAACAGGGTCGTAGCCATGTCCCCCCCAAGGATGGCACCGAGCGATGCGTCGCACGGCCAGCCATCCGCCTTTCACGGCGCCATAGCGGCGAAGTGCCTCGATTGCATAGGCCGAACAGGACGGTGAATAGCGACAGGTCGGCGGCAGGACCATCGACGGCCCCAGCTGCCAGGCGCGAACGACGAGAATGAGGAGCCTGGCGATCACCGCGCGATCTTGCCCAGCGCCTTGAGCAGATCGGCGCGCAATGAAGCGAAATCCCGCTCAATGCCGCCGGCGCGGCCGATCAGGATATGATCCGATCCGGCCAGTCCGGCGTCGGGCAGCACTTCCCGCGCGAGCGCCCGGAAACGCCGCTTCATCCGATTGCGGATGACGGCGTTGCCGATCTTCTTGGTGACGGTGATGCCGATCCGCTTGGCGGGATCGCCATCGCGGCGGTCGCGCGCGAGCAACACGAAGCCGGTCATCGGCGCGCGCTTTCCGGCATTCGCCGCGAGAAAATCGCGGCGCTTCGTAATCGTGATTACGCCGACAGCTTCTTGCGACCGCGGGCGCGGCGCGCGCGCAGCACGTTGCGGCCGCCCACCGTCGCCATCCGCGCGCGGAAGCCGTGACGGCGCGCCCGCACCAGGTTGCTCGGCTGAAAAGTCCGCTTCATCGATCATTCCCTGAAAATCTGAATGCAAAAGGCCGCCATAAGCGGCGGCCGAACATGCGCTGCCCATAAGCAAGGGCCGGGCGTGAGTCAACGCGCTTCGCCATTCCGCGCCCGTTCGCGGCGTCTTTTCGCGCTTCGCCGTCGCAGGCCGCGATCGGCGAGATTGCCGAGACGCGGCCAGCGCCGCTTTGCGCGCGCGAAAGCGCGCCTTGCCCAACGCGAATTCTGCAGCACCAGCGTCAAGCCGCCGGCCAGGCAGATGAGGCCGCCGGGACCCGGAATCGGGCCCACCAACGGCGTGAGCAGCAGCAGTATCACGCCGAGCGCGAACAGGGTCCAGCGAAGCGCGGGATGGCGAGAAGGTGGAGGGGTGGGCGGCTCCATGCCGATGATCTGGGGCCAGTGTGTTGGAATGGCAAGACGGATGTGGATGCACTTGCGGTTTCCTGAGCCATCAAAGCGGCTATGACAGTGCATTCGGGGGAGTTTCATGACGGCCATCGTTTCAACCGCCGCGTATCTGGGGCTGGAGGCGCGCGCCGTCGAAGTGCAGGTGCAGCTTATCCCGGGCCTGCCCGCGTTTCATGTCGTCGGGCTGGCCGACAAGGCGGTCGCCGAAAGTCGCGAGCGCGTGCGCGGTGCAATCGCGGCGATGGGCCTGGCGCTGCCGCCGAAGCGAATCGTGGTCAATCTGTCGCCGGCGGATCTGCCCAAGGAAGGATCGCATTTCGACCTGCCGATCGCACTCGCGCTACTGGCGGCAATGGGCGTGGTCGATGCCGAGGCGCTGGCCGATTACGTTATCGTGGGCGAGCTTGGGCTCGATGGCCGCGTCGCCGCCTCGCCCGGCGTGCTGCTCGCCGCAATCCATGCCTCGGGCGAAGGCAGGGGGCTGATCTGCCCCGCGGCCCAGGGTGCCGAAGCGGCCTGGGCGGGCGAGATCGACGTGATCGCCGCGCCCGACGTTCTGGCCCTGATCAATCACCTCAAAGGGCACGGCTTGCTTGCTGCGCCCGCACCTGGAGCAATCGAGGAGGCCGCATTTGGGTCGGATCTCAAACAGGTAAAAGGCCAGGAAACCGCCAAGCGCGCGCTTGAGATTGCGGCGGCCGGGGGGCACAATCTGTTGATGATCGGTCCCCCGGGCGCAGGGAAATCGCTTCTGGCGTCCTGCCTGCCGGGGATATTGCCGCCGCTCGACGCGGCCGAGGCTCTTGAAGTTTCGATGGTCCAGTCCGTTGCGGGAACCTTGTCCGGTGGCCAATTGACCCGGGCGCGGCCGTTTCGCAGCCCGCACCATTCGGCATCGATGGCGGCGCTGACCGGCGGCGGGTTGAAGGTCAAGCCGGGCGAAGTCAGCCTCGCTCATCTCGGCGTCTTGTTTCTCGACGAACTGCCGGAATTCCAGCGGGCGGTGCTCGATTCGCTTCGACAGCCGCTCGAAACCGGCACGGTCAGCGTCGCGCGCGCCAATGCGCACGTCACCTTTCCCGCGCGTGTGCAGCTGGTCGCCGCTATGAATCCTTGTCGTTGCGGGCATCTCGGCGATGCCTCGCTGGCGTGCTCGCGCGCGCCGAAATGCGCCGCGGATTATCAGGCCAAGGTGTCCGGCCCGTTGCTCGACCGGATTGATCTGCATGTCGAAGTGCAAGCGGTGAGCGCCGCCGATCTCGTGCTACCGCCGCCAGCCGAGGGATCGGCCGAAGTCGCCGCGCGTGTCGCGGCGGTGCGCCGGACGCAGGCTGCGCGCTATGCCGGGCAGGGCATTCGCTCGAATGCCGAAGCTGATGGCGATCTGCTCGCAGCAGTCGCGACACCGGACGACGCCGGGCGGAAATTGCTCGCGCAAGCTGCGGAGGCGATGCGACTGTCGGCGCGGAGTTACACGCGCGTGCTGCGAGTTGCGCGGACGATCGCCGATCTGGCTGGTAGCGAAGGCGTTGGCCGCATCCATGTCGCCGAGGCGCTGAGTTATCGTCGCCAGGCGCCGCGCGGTTGATTAGGGTGCGGCGGGCCTTGCGGCCCGCTTCGGGTTCGTCTAGCCAGCCCGCTTCGCTGCCCCTGTGGCGAAATTGGTAGACGCGCTCGACTCAAAATCGAGTGCCGCAAGGCATGCTGGTTCGAGTCCGGCCAGGGGCACCAACGCCATCGCTGGCGAACACCGCGGTGGCTATCCCAGTGACAGCCGCAATGCGAGCGCGGCCAGGGTTATCAGCAGGATCGGCGTAGTCAGCGTGATACCGACGCGAAAATAGTAGCCCCAGCCGATCTTGATGCCTTTCTGCCCCAGGACGTGCAGCCAGAGCAGCGTCGCCAGCGATCCGATCGGTGTGATCTTCGGGCCAAGATCGCAGCCGATTACATTCGCATAGATCATCGCCTGATGCGCCGCGCCGCTGGCATTGCTGGCATCGATCGACAAAGCGCCGATCAGCACGGTCGGCAGGTTGTTCATCACCGACGATAGGACGGCGGAGAGAATCCCGGTGCCGAACGCCGCGCTCCAGACGCCGCCGTGCGCAAGATGATCAAGCAGCGTCGCCAGTTCAGCCGTCAACCCGGCGTTCCGAAGCCCGTACACGACGAGATACATGCCGAGCGAGAAAATCACGATCTGCCAAGGCGCCTCGCGGATCACCGTGTGCACGGGGATGATCTGTCCGCGTGCGGCAAAGAGGATCAGGATCACCGCACCGAGCGCCGCCACGGCGCTCACCGGCACGCCCATCGGATCGAGCACGAAGAAACCGATCAGCAGCAATCCCAGCACCGCCCAGCCGGCACGAAAAGTAACACGGTCGTGAATCGCATCTGCCGGCGCCCGCAATTGAGCGACATCGTAACGCCGCGGAATGTCCTTGCGGAAAAAGAGCATCAGCGCGGCAAGCGTCGCGGCGATCGCGGCCAGATCGACCGGAACCATGATCAGGGCGTATTCGCCAAAACCGATACGGAAGAAATCAGCCGAAACGATGTTGACGAGGTTGGAAACGACCAGGGGCAAGCTCGACGTGTCGGCGATGAACCCTGCCGCCATCACGAAGGCGAGCGTCGCCTTCTCGCCATAGCCGAGCGCACGCAGCATCGCGATGACGATCGGCGTGAGGATCAGCGCCGCGCCATCGTTGTTGAACAGTGCCGCTACGCCCGCGCCAAGCAGCACCACCAGCGCGAACAGCCCTCGGCCATCGCCCCCGCCCCAACGCGCGATGTGAAGGGCGCCCCATTCGAAGAAGCCGGCGCGATCGAGGATCAGGCTGATCAGGATGATCGCGACGAAGGCGCCCGTCGCATTCCAGATGATGCTCCACACCACCGGAATGTCCGACAGCGAGATCGCGCCGGTCAACAGCGCAAGCGTTGCGCCGCCGATCGAGCTCCAGCCGATGCCCAGCCCCCGAGGCTGCCATATCACCAGCGTGATCGTGGCGACGAAAATCAAAATGGCGATCAGCATCAGGCAGCGTGCTCACTTGTCGGAGACCAACTGGATGAAGCCGTTGCCCCCTCGCTAGCGCCGATTTCTTTCAGCCGGCGCTTGAGCGACAACTGATCGAGAGAGTCGAGCGGCAAGGAGAGAAACAAGCGGATCCGGTTGTGCAGATAGTGCATCGCGGTTCGGAATGCCTGCTCCTGGTCCGCTCCCTCGATCGCGGCGGGGTCCTCAATGCCCCAATGCGCCGTTATGGGTTTACCGGGCCAGACCGGGCAAATCTCGCCTGCCGCATTGTCGCAGACGGTAATGATGAAATCGATCGGCGGCGCGTCGGGTCCCACGAATTCATCCCAGCTTTTCGATCGATACCCATCGCTCGGCAAGCCCATCTCGGCGATGAGCTTGAGTGCCAGCGGGTGAACCGCTCCCTTGGGGAAG
>JBQCEK010000071.1:0-6822 GCA_051960335.1 Sphingomonas sp. | reverse complement strand
CCAGCGGATCTTGTCGACGGTCACGGGCGCGAGACCGTCTCGTTCGCATTTGACGAGCCACTCCTCGGCCACCGCCTGAAACGTATTGGCAGCCGCGAACTTGGCCGCGATCCGTGCGCGCTTTTTGTCCAGCGCGGGATCGAATCCCTCGGCGATCTTCTTCTTGGCCTCGTCGCGCCGGACACGTGCTTCCGCGAGACTAATGGTCGGCCATCCACCGAGATGGAGCTTCTTCTGCTTGTCGAGGAAGCGGTAGTTGAAGCGCCAGAGCTTCGAGCCGTTGGGCTGGATGACGAGGTAGAGGCTTTGAGAATCGCTCAGGGTCCAAGCCTTCTCCCTCGGCTTGGCGGCATTGATCTGGATGTAGGTCAGCATGGTCGTTTTCCCAGCAAGGCCGGGTCGATCCGAGGGCAACAAAAAGGGCAACATTCGTTGCCGCTGCACATGCCCTTAGCCGGATTTCGCCGGACGGTGTCTGGCGATTCTCGGTCTAAAAATGCTGCGAAACCAGCCGCTTACTGGACGCTGCTGGACGTATCCAGAGCCAGTATTGGTGCCCAGAAGAGGACTCGAACCTCCACGGCCTTGCGACCGCCAGCACCTGAAGCTGGTGCGTCTACCAATTCCGCCATCTGGGCACGGGGTAGGCCGCGCGCTCTAGGGGAGCGGGCCGGCGCTTGTCAACGCTAGATCAGCGCCAATTCCGCCAGCCTGCTGATCAACGCCGTCGGCAGCTGTTCGATACCCCCCGCCCCGCCGCCCAGATCGGCCGGCGCGTCCGCGCTTTCCAGATAGCGCCAGCCCTGATGCGCGCGTTTCGGGCGGGCGTGGACGAGCACCAGCGCCGGATCGATATGGATCGCGACACGCCCGCCCTCCGCCTCGCCGAAGCCGAGGATCGGCGAGCGCGCGACCAATTGATGCTTGATGATCCAGAACAGCGAGCCTTGGCCCGCGATCTCCTCATGCCGCTTGGGCAGATAGCGCGTCGTCAGGAATACGGGCCCCGCCTCGGCGCGCGCTTTCAGCCGCTCGGCCAGATGATCGAGGCTGGGCGCGCCGAACGCGACCTTGGTGATGTGGAGCGCCATGATCGGTGCGATTTGGGCGCGATCCCGCGCCGCGACAAGTCAGCCGGCCAGGCCCCACACCAAGGCGAGCCCGAGGAATGAGAAAAAGCCCATGCAATCGGTCATCGTCGTCACGAACACCGCCGATGATACCGCGGGGTCGATTCGCGCCCGATCGAGCCCGATCGGCACCAGCACGCCCGAAAGGCCGGCGACCATATTGTTGATCACCATCGCCATGCCGATCACGATCGACAGATCGCGATTGTGGAAAATCACGAACGTGCCCAGCCCGATCAGCACGCCGAGCGAAACGCCATTGGCGATGGCGATGCGAAATTCGCGCAGGATCATCCACCAGGTGTTCGAATCGGTCAGCTGATTGGTCGCGATCGCGCGCACCACCACGGCCAGCGTCTGCGTGCCGGCGTTGCCGCCCATGCCCGAGACGATCGGCATCAGCACCGCGAGCAGCGCGAACTTGGCGATTTCGCCCTGGAACAGCCCGACCACCGATGCGGCCAGGATCGCCGTGCCCAGATTGACCACCAGCCACATCAATCGCGTGCGGATGGTCAGCACGATCGGCTCGTTGATGTCGCCTTCGCCGGCGCCGGACAGGCGAAGGATATCCTCGCCGGCCTCTTCGGAAATGATGTGGACGATGTCGTCCACCGTGATCATGCCGACCAGCCGGCCGTTGCCATCCACCACCGCGGCGGAGATCAGCGCGTATTTCTGGAATCGCAGCGCGACTTCCTCCTGGTCCATGTCGACCGGGATCAGCGTCTGTTCGCGCTGCATCACGTCGGCCACGGCGATCGATCGCTGCGTGCGCAGGATCCAGGACAGCTGGCAGGTGCCGACCGGCTTGTGGCTGGGATCGACAACGAACACTTCCCAGAAATCGGTCGTCAGTTCGTCGTCGGCGCGCAGGTAATCGATCACGTCGCCGACCGTCCAATGCTCGGGCACCGCGACGAGATCGCGCTGCATCAGGCGGCCGGCGGTCTCCTCGGGATAGCTCAGCGCCTCCTCGATCGCGGCGCGGTCGTCGGGCTCCATCGCGCGGAGCACCTCGCGCTGATCCTCGGCGTCCATGTCCTCGATGATCGCGACGGCGTCGTCGGTATCGAGTTCGGCCGCGATATCGGCGACCTCATGCGGCTCCAGCGCGTCGATCAGGTCCTCGCGGACGTAATCGTTCATCTCGGCGAACACCTCGCCGTCGAGCAGGTCGGTGATCGCCTTGGCCAGCCCGGCGCGTTCGTCGCCCGGCGTCAACTCGAACAGATCGGCGATGTCGGCGGGATGCAGCGGCTCGACCAGCTCGCGCGCGCGTTCGCCGTCGCCGGCTTGCACGGCATCGAGCACCGCACGGACGAATTCGGGCTTCAGCCGATCGTCCGCGTCGAGCTGGGTCGGTTCGGTTTCGGGAAGCGTGGAGATGTCGGTCTCGCTCATCGTTCGACCTCCGGCCCGTGCTGCTGTTCGGCCCGTCTAGCGATACCGTTCGCCGATGCCAACGCCCATGCGTTTGCCAGGTTGCGCCCGCGCGGCTAGGGCGGCGCCAATTCCCACGCTTCAAGGAGCTTCAAATCATGGCCGATACTCCCGAAACCCTGACGATGACGCTCGACGGCGGCGACGTGACGATCAAGCTGCGCCCCGATCTGGCGCCAAAGCATGTCGAGCGGATCGTCGAACTGGCGAATGACGGTTTCTACGACGGCGTAGTGTTCCACCGCGTCATCCCCGGTTTCATGGCGCAGGGCGGCGATCCCACCGGCACCGGCATGGGCGGTTCGGAAAAGCCCGATCTGCCGGCGGAATTTTCCAAGGAGCCCCATGTCCGCGGCGTCTGCTCGATGGCGCGTGCGCAAAATCCGAATAGCGCCAATTCGCAATTCTTCATCTGCTTCGACGATGCTCGCTTCCTCGACAATCAATATACCGTGTGGGGCGAAGTGACCGACGGCATGGATCTGATCGACGCGCTGCCCAAGGGCGAGCCCCCGCGCGAGCCGGGCAAGATCGTCAAGATGCGCGCGGCGTAATTCGGGTTCAGCGCCGCTGAACCGTGCGGCGCCGGCCCGCTCTTCTAACGAAAAGCGCTTACTTTTCTTCCAGCGTCCGGATCGCCCAGTCATGGAAAAGGCGAACCGGACGCTGCATCAGCGCGCGCGGCCGGCACACGAACCAATAGCTGTACGGGCTCTCGACATCGATATCGAACAGCCGCGTCAGCCGCGGATCGCGCGCATCGTCGAAATGGCTTTCGTGCATGAAGGCAACGCCCAGGCCCTGCGCCGCGGCCTCCAGCATCAACGCCCCCGAATCGAAATGGTCGATCGCCGCCGGCTCGAACTCGCTGAGCCCGGCGGCGCGGCGCCAGGCGGTGAACGTATCGGGCATGTCGCGGTGCAACAGCACGGTCAGCCCCGAAAGCTGCTCGGGCCGGGTAACGGGATCTGCCCCCTCGATCAGCGTCTTGCTGGCGATCGCATAGACGCGGTTGCGATCCAGCCGGCGCGCGTAAAGCGCCGGATCGATCGATCGCGCCAGCGCAATCGCCACATCGACACCTTCGCCAAGCCGCGTGATGCCGTGGCCGCCGGTATCGATATCGAGATGCAGTTCGGGATGCTCGGCGCGCAATTCGCCAAGATGCGGAAACAGCTTCTGCGAGGCATAGAGCGGCAGAATGCTGAGCCGCAGCCGCAGCACCTCGGCCGGGCTCGTCATCGTCTCCACCGCGTCGGACAGCGCGTCGAGCGCCGGCGAAACCTGGGCGAGCAGTTGCTCGCCGTCCTGATTGAGCACCATCGCCTGATGCCGCCGCTCGAACAGCGGCCGATCGATGAACCGTTCCAGCGCCTGGACGCGCCGGCTGAGCGCGGGGGCTGAAAGCGACAATTCCTGCGCAGCGGCCTTGATCGATCCCAGCCGCGCAACGGCGACGAAAGCCTCGATCGCGGTCAGCGGGGGCAGGCGGCGCATGGCTTCATCCTCTTGTGCATCGCATCAAAAGCGATCGTCATCCGACAAATATGCAGAGCTCTCGCCAAAGCGCCAGTCCTGAATTGCAAAAATTGCAATCCTAATGATTCTTTTCGCACTTGCACAAAAGTGCGCTGCGCCGCACATAGGGCAGGCCTTTCAGGCATCCTCTCCTAAAAACTTTCACGGGCTGGCCTTTCGGGCCGGCCCTTTTTTTGTCTGTTATCGATAACCGGCCGGCCACCCTGCCCTCGCAAAGCCGGAACCGCAATCCTATCTGGCGCGCTTCACTCACGAACCGCACGAGGATTGTCGATGGCCGATAGCGAAGCGCCCGCCCGCAAGATCCAGGTCGCCAACGCCCGCCCCGAAGACAGCGGCCGCGGATTGGCGCATCTGCCGCGCGCGCTGATGGCGACGCTGGGGCTGGCCGAGGGCGATGTCGTCGAGATCGTCGGAAAGCGCGCCACGCCCGCCCGCGCCGTTTACCCTTATCCCGAGGATGAAGGGCTGGAGATCATTCGGCTCGACGGTCTGCAGCGCGCCAATGCCGGCGCTGGATCGGGCGAGTTCGTCGAGGTGCGGCGTGCCGAGACGAAGGCGGCGCAGCGCGTGGTGTTCGCCCCCGCGCAGCAGAATTTGCGGTTGCAGGGTTCCTCCAACGCCTTGAAGCGCACGTTCGTCGGTCGCCCGCTGTGCCAGGGCGACGTCGTCGCGACCGCGGGGCAGCAGCGCGTCGACAACATACCCCCCAACGTCCAGCAATATCTGCGCGCGCCGGCCTATGCGCTGCAGGAAATCCGCCTTTCGGTCGTCGCGACCAGCCCCAAGGGCGTCGTCCATATCGACGAGAATACCGAGGTCGAGCTGCGCCCTGAATATGAAGAGCCGCAGCAATCGCGCCGCGCGGACGTCACCTATGACGATATCGGCGGCATGGCCTCGACGATCGATCAGCTGCGCGAAATGGTCGAGCTGCCGCTGCGCTATCCCGAACTGTTCCAGCGGCTGGGCGTCGATCCGCCCAAGGGGGTGTTGCTGCACGGGCCGCCCGGCACCGGCAAGACGCGCCTCGCCCGCGCGGTGGCCAACGAATCGGCGGCGGATTTCTTCCTGATCAACGGCCCAGAGATCATGGGCTCGGCGTATGGCGAATCCGAACAGCGTCTGCGCCAGGTGTTCGAGGAAGCGACCAAGAACGCGCCGTCGATCGTCTTCATCGACGAGATCGATTCGATCGCGCCGAAGCGCGGCCAGGTGTCCGGCGAGGCCGAAAAGCGCCTCGTCGCCCAGTTGCTGACGCTGATGGACGGGCTGGAGGCGCGCGCCAACCTCGTCGTCATCGCTGCCACCAACCGGCCCGAGGCGATCGATGAGGCGCTGCGCCGCCCCGGCCGGTTCGACCGCGAAATCATCATCGGCGTGCCCGATGAACGCGGCCGGCGCGAGATCCTCGCCATTCACACCCGCGGCATGCCGCTGGGCGACAAGGTCGATCTCGACGAGCTGGCGCGCACCACCTACGGCTTCGTCGGCGCCGATCTCGCCGCGCTCACGCGTGAGGCGGCGATCGAGGCGGTGCGCCGCATCATGCCGCGCCTCAACCTCGAGGATGGCACCATTCCGCCCGAAGTGCTCGACGATCTGTCGGTCACGCGCGAGGATTTCATGGAGGCGATCAAGCGCGTCCAGCCGTCCGCGATGCGCGAGGTGATGGTGCAGGCGCCGCAGGTCCGCTGGGACGATGTCGGCGGGCTCGACAAGGCGCAGGCGCGCCTCAAGGAAGGCGTCGAGCTGCCCCTGAAGGATCCCGATGCGTTCCGTCGCCTCGGCATCCGCCCGGCCAAGGGCTTCCTGCTCTACGGCCCGCCGGGCACCGGCAAGACGCTGCTCGCCAAGGCGGTGGCGCGCGAGGCGGAGGCGAATTTCATCGCCACCAAATCCTCGGACCTGCTCAGCAAATGGTATGGCGAGAGCGAGCAGCAGATCGCCCGCCTGTTCGCCCGCGCGCGGCAGGTGGCGCCGTGCGTGATCTTCATCGACGAGCTCGATTCGCTGGTCCCCGCGCGGGGTGGCGGGCTGGGCGAGCCGCAAGTCACCGAACGCGTGGTCAACACCATCCTCGCCGAGATGGACGGGCTGGAGGAGCTGCAGTCGGTGGTGGTGATCGGCGCGACCAATCGCCCCAATCTGGTCGATCCCGCGCTGCTTAGGCCCGGCCGGTTCGACGAACTGATCTACGTCTCGGTGCCGGATCGCGGCGGCCGCCGGCGCATCCTGTCGATCCAGACGCAGAAGATGCCGCTGGCGAGCGACGTCGATCTCGATGATCTGGCCGAGCGCACCGATCGCTTCACCGGCGCCGATCTGGAGGATCTGGTGCGCCGCGCCGGGCTCGTCGCGCTGCGCCGGTCGCTGTCGTCGGATCGAGTGACGATGGCCGATTTCGAGGAGGCGTTGATCGAATCGCGCGCCTCGGTGACGCCGGAGATGGAAAGCGAATATGAGCAGATGGCGTCACGCCTGAAGCAGGATGCCGCCGCGATCCAGCCGCTCGGCTTCATCGTGCCCGGCATGCTCAATCCGCACGGGCCGAAGGGATAGCGGCCAGCCCCGTTATGCCGCCCGGTCGCGCAGGCTGAACCAGCCGAACGCGAAGGTGGCCACGCACGCGACGCCCGCGATCAGATAGGGCAGCGCGTGCGCGGCTTCGTACAGGCCGACGCCGATCGACGGGCCGAGCACGAAGCTC
>JBQCEK010000070.1:0-3201 GCA_051960335.1 Sphingomonas sp. | reverse complement strand
TCGTTCCGAGCGCCGCCATCAACGCCGCATCGTCCCTGGTCGTCCCGTTCGCTGTCCTCCTGTTTGGGACAGGCATTCGGGAACGTGAACGGCAGTGGCTGCCCGGGCTGCTCCTCGGCATCGTGCTTTCTGCCATGTTGCTTGGTTTGCTTCAGTTCTCGGGAGCCACGTTCGACAATCCCTTCATCGACGATTCCCCCGGTCAGGTGAGCGGCATTTTCGCCAATCGCAATCATTTCGCGCTTTTTCTGTCCTTCGGGATTCTGCTCGTGCCGGCATGGGCTTTCGCCGGCCGGCGCATCGCGGGGTGGCGGCTGACCGCGGCGCTTGGCCTCCTTCTCCTGCTGTTCCTGACGATCCTGGCGACCGGGTCGCGCGCCGGTATGGCGCTCGGCTTCGTCGCGCTCGTCGTCAGCGCGATTTTCGCGCGGCATCCGCTCAAGGGCGCGCTCAAAAGGTATCCTCGCTGGGTGTTCCCAGCCGTCATCGCCGGGATCGTCGGCCTGGTCGCGCTGTTCGTGCTGATCAGCGTGTCGGCGGATCGAGCGGAATCGATCACCCGGTTGCTCGCCGTCGATCCCGAGCAGGATATGCGCCGAAGGGCGCTGCCGACAGTCTGGGCGATGATCGGCACCTATTTCCCATTTGGGACCGGCATGGGCGATTTCGCCACGCTCTTTCAGATGCATGAGCCGTTCGATTTGCTCAAGCCAACGTACTTCAACCGCGCCCACAACGATTATCTCGAAATCCTTGTCAACGCTGGCCTGCCGGGTCTCCTCTTGTTGCTCGTCGCGGTGGGATGGTGGTTGCTTATGAGCGTCAAGGCGTTTCGAGCAGGCAGCAGTCTGCGCCATATCCGCCCTAAGCTTGGGTCTTCGATAATGTTGCTCGTATTTATCGCCAGCATCTCCGACTATCCTGGTCGAACGCCAACGATGATGGCGGTGATTACGCTGGCCGCGCTATGGCTCTCTTGGGGCAGCGATGCACCGCCAAGATCGGCTTTACCGACCAAAGACCAGCGCTTATAGCCGCTGCCGGAACCCTCATTTCACGAGAATTCGCCCAGAGTATGCGTAAGACTTGCCTTGTTGTTTTGAGCGCAGCCGCATTGGCTGGCTGCGCGCAGACGCCGCCGCCTCAACCCAGCCCAACGCTGACGGTTGTGACCGACAGCAAAGCCTTGCCGGCACCCAGCCGCGCGGATTTGACGGCACCTGACCGCCCCGCGCTGATTGGTCCGCTCGACACCATTCAGGTGGATGTATTCAACGTCCCCGATCTGAGCCGCGAAATGCAGATCGATGCGAGCGGGCGAATTTCAATGCCGCTGATCGGCACGATCGACGCTCGCGGGAAGACTGCGGGCGAACTCGCGAGCGATATCGAAGATGCGCTCCGCGGTCGATATGTTCGCAATCCCGACGTCACCGTCAACATCAAGAGCTCGGTGAGCCAGGTTGTTACTGTCGATGGGCAGGTGACTGAGCCTGGCCTGTATCCCGTTACGAACCAAATGACGCTGATGAGGGTAATTGCGTCGGCGAAGGGAATGACCGAATTCGCGCGCGATAACGACGTTGTAATCTTGCGCACAGTCAACGGTCGTCGGATGGCAGGACTGTATAATCTCGCAGCGATCCAGCGCGGAGCGTATGATGATCCCGCGATTTATGCAAATGATGTGGTGATCGTGGGCGATTCGCCCCAGCGTCGTGCGTTTAGGGATGTCGTGTCCCTCGCGCCGCTTCTCGCTGCTCCCCTTATCGCGATCGTGAACCACCTATGATGAATATCATCACCTCAAATCTGCGCGGTGAAGTGCCGGCTGAGCCGGTGGCTATCGATGCCCCGCGCCAAGGCGCTGACATTCCGCTACTTCGCCAGTATCTGAGGATCGCTCTTCGTTGGCGATATGTGATTCTCGGCTCCGTTGCGGTCTGCTTCATACTTGGCCTGATCATCACTTTGCTGATGACGCCCAAATATACGGCTGATAGCACGCTCGAAATTTCGCGAGAATCTGATCAGGTCACGAATTTTCAAGGCGTTCAACCGGAAGCAAGCGTTGCAGATCAGGAGTTCTACCAGACTCAATATGGTTTGCTGAAATCTCGTTCACTATCGGAGCGTGTCGCGGTTCAGTTAAACTTTGTCGATGATCCAAAATTCTTTGACCTGTTTGGCGTACCGAAAAATAAACCGGCGTTTCAATTGGTCGACGGGCAGTATTCTGCTTCGGGCCGAAATGTTCGCCAGCGGGCAGCTGGCGAAATTTTGTTGCGTAATGTTGACATCGCGCCAACGCGCCTTTCCCGCCTGGTGGACATCAGATTCACCAGCCCAAATGCCGCGCTATCGGCAAGAGTTGCCAACGCCTGGGCTGAGAATTTCATCCAGACCAATCTGGAGCGGAAAATCCAGGCCACTTCGTACGGCCGAAACCTGCTTCAGCGGCAGCTTTCTCAGCTGAAACAAAAGCTCGATGAATCACAGCGGCTTTTGGTCGATTACGCATCGGCGGAGAAGATTATCAACCTCCCCGCGCAATCCAATCCCAACGGAACGACCGCTGAGCGATCCATCGTCGCCGACAACCTTGCAACGCTTAACGCAGCGCTTTCGCAAGCAACGGCTGATCGAATTCAGGCAGAGGCTCGCTATGAGCAGGCTGGTCGCGCTGGCTCGTCTCCAGAAGCATTGGGCAATCTGGCAATCAATGATCTGCGACAAAAGCGTGCCGATCTGGCCGCGCAGTATCAGCAGCTAATGACGCAGTTTGAACCAGGATATCCGGCGGCGAAGGCCATCAAATCTCAGATTGACCAAATCGACCGCAGCCTCTCTACAGAAGAAGGCCGGGTGTCGAATTCTCTTCTTGCCAACTACAGGCAGGCCCAGGTCCGCGAACAAGATTTGCAAACGAAGGTCGATCAACTTAAGACAAGTTATCTTGACCTTCGCCGTCGAAGCATTCAGTACAATATTTACCAACAGGAAGTTGACACCAATAAAGCGCTGTACGACGGACTCCTCGAGCGATTCAAGCAAATCGGAGTGTCTGAAGGCGTCGGCGTTAATAACGTGTCAATCGTTGATCCAGCGGACGTACCAGAAAAGCCGTCAAGTCCACGCCTATTGGTAAACTTGGCACTCGCACTGCTTGCGGGTCTAGGCATTGGCGCAGGTTTGGCGTTT
>JBQCEK010000069.1:0-6512 GCA_051960335.1 Sphingomonas sp. | reverse complement strand
CATCCGGCCAGCGATCGAGCACGATGCCGAACAGATCGAGCGAGCGCTGCCAATGATCGGAAAGCTCCGGGCCGAGATCGAGCGCGCGCAGCCGCGCCGGATCGATTTCCTCCACCAGCAACTGATCGAGCGTCCGCGCGAGTTCGCCGGCGAGCCGCACCGCTTCGGCCGCGTCGATCGGGTCACCCCGGCGCGCGCGCTCCTCGCTCACCAGCCGGGACAGGATCATCCGGCGCGCCAGCGGCGAAATGGCCGGCGCGACGGGCGCGGGATCGTCTGCGGGGTCGAGCGCGGCGCCCACCGCCTCGTCGATCTCCGGATCGCCGATCGCCACGAGGCGCGGCAACAGCAGGCCGCCCTCGCTGGCGCGGACGAACGCATCGCTGACGCTGCGCTTGGCGCGATTGTTGGGCAGCAGCACCAGCCCGCGGGCGAGCGCCATGCGATCCTTGCAGAAGCGGCGGATCAGCCCGTGGGCGAGCGCATCGGCGAAGGCGCGGTGCGCGGGGATGGTGAAGACGGCTGGCCGCGTGCGATCAGCCATCGGCAAGCATCGCCTCGACCTGCTTCCCCGCCATTGGCGTGCCGACCTCGAACCACAGCCCCTGATGGACAAGGCCGTAGGCCCGGCCCGCCGCGATCGCGCGTTCCCAGAACAGCATCGTCGAAAACGGCCCCTCCGGCCATTCGGCGATCACCCGCGGCGAGAGGATCTGCACGCCGGAATAGACGAACGGCGCCATCCGGCCGGGCTTTCGTCGGCCGGTGATCCGCCCGAACGGATCGAGATGAAAATCCCCCTGCCCGCCGTGGAAATTGGCGCGGGCGAGCGGCACCAGCAGCAGCAGCGCGTCCATCCGATCGTCGTCCCACGCCGCGGCGAGCGCGCGAATCGCATCGGTCGGCCCGTCGAGCCACAGATTGTCGCTGTTGACCGCCAGGAAGGGTTGATCGCCGATCAAATCGCGCGCCTGCACCAGCCCGCCGCCGGTTTCCATCAGGCGGCCGCGTTCATCGGATATGACGATGTCGATGCCTTTGATCCGGGACAGATGCGCCTCCAGCGCGTCGGCGAGATAATGGACGTTGACCACCGCGCGCTTGATTCCGGCCGAACGCAGCCGATCGAAGACATGATCGAGCAGCGCCTTGCCCGCCACCTTGACCAGCGGCTTGGGCCGGGTCGCCGTCAACGGGCGCATCCGCTTGCCCAGGCCGGCGGCCATCACCATCGCGGTTTCGGGCACCTTGCCGCCGGGATCGGGGCGGATCGCCAAGGTGCGCTTCGCCGTCACCGTGCCGCGATCTCGATCGGGTCGCCGCGCAGCGCTGGCGGCACATGCGTGTCGAACCAGGCCTTGACCGGGGCGAGTTCGCGCATCGCCAGATCATGCTCCAGATAGCGCCACACGCGCGGGCACATCGTGGGATAACGCGGCTTGCCGTCGCGTTTCCACAACCGGGTGAAGATGCCGATGATCTTGGCGTTCCGCTGCGCGCCGAGGATATGATAGGCGGCGCGGAAATCGTCCCCCGCACCGGTCGCCTCGCAATAGCGCGTCAGCATCATCGCCTCGATTTCCGGTTCGACGTCGCGCCGCGCGTCCTGCAACAGCGAGACGAGATCATAGGCGCGGTGCCCGGCAAGCGCATCCTGGAAATCGAGCAGCCCCAGTCCGCCGCCGTCGATCAGCATCAAATTCTCGGCGTGATAATCGCGCAGCACCGTCACCGGCGCGGGGTGATCCGAAACGCGGTCGAGCGCCGGCGCCCACGCCGCACGATAGTCCGCTGGATCGGCAGCGATGCCGACGGCGGGGCAATACCATTCGACGAACAGCGCCGCCTCGCGATCGAGCTCGGGGCGATTATAGGGGCGCAGCGGTCCTGCTTCATGCTTGTGCAGATCGACCAGCAGATCGATCGCGCTTGCATACAGCGCCTCGGCGCGCGCGGGATCGGCATCGATCGTCTCGCGCATCCGCACGTCGCCGAAATCCTCGATCAGCACCAAACCGCGATCAAGATCGGCCGCCAGGATCGAGGGGGCGGCGAAGCCGTGACCGTGCAGCCAGCAGGCGACATCGACGAACGGGCGTGGATCTTCGTGCGGCGGCGGCGCATCCATCAGCACGGCGCGGCGCGCGCCGTTCGAGACCCGGAAATAGCGGCGGAAGGACGCGTCGCCGGCGAGCGGGGCGATTGCCGCCCCGCCCCAGCCATGCGCCGCGAGGAAAGCGGCCGCGTCGGCCGGCGGAGTCATATCGATCGCCATCGCGCTTCCCATGCCGTCGGCACGCGCGCTGTCAAGCGTCGCGCGCCATCCGGTTCGATCACGATGGTCAGCGCAAGCGCATCCGCCCAGTCGCCGCCACGCTCGGGCCATTCGATCAGCAGCACCGAATCCTGCCGTGCCTCGTCGAGCCCAAGCTCGGCGATTTCGGCGCGATCGTCGAGCCGGTAGAGATCGACATGGAGCACCGGCAGGCGAACCTCCGGCGGATCATAAGGCTGGACGATCGCGAAGCTTGGGCTCGGCGCCTCGCCTTCCAGCCCGAGCGCGGCCAGCAGCCCGCGTGCGATGCTCGTCTTTCCGGCGCCGAGCGGGCCGGACAGCGTCACCACGTCGCCCGGCTGCACAACGGTGGCGAGGCGCGCACCGAACGCTTCGCTGGCGGCAGCATCGGCCAAGCGGATCATCGACGCGGCAACTCCACCGTGATCAGCGTGCCCTGGCCCAGTTCCGACACCAGCACGACGGTGCCGCCGTGCGCCTCCACCACCTGCTTGGCGAGCGGCAGACCGAGCCCCAGCGCACGCTCTCCCGTATTGGTGAGCCCGGGCCGCGCGAAACGATCGAATGCAGTGGCCGCCGAGGCCGCGTCCATGCCCGGGCCGTCGTCGGATACGATCAGGCGCGCGCGCTCCGGCGTCCCATCGGCGTAAAGCAGGATGCGCGCGCCTTCCGGCAGGCCGACCACCGCGTGCCGCAACAGATTTTCGACCACCTGGCCAAGCCGGCGCGCATCGCCCCGCACGATGCCGACCGATGGCGACACCTCAAGCGCGAAATCGAGGCTGTGGCGCTCGATCAGCGGCTTCACCGCGTCGGCCGCCGCACTTGCCACCGCGGCAAGATCGATCTCCGCAATATCGAGTTCGGGCGTCTCTTCCTGCTGCGCGAGATCGAGCACTTCGTCAATCAGCGTCCCCAGCCGCGCGGCCGAATCGAGGATCGCCTCGACATAGCCGTCCGCCGCCTTGCTCATCTTGCCGGCATAGCCATCGTGCAGCATTTCGGCGAAGCCGCTGATCGAGGTGAGCGGCGTGCGCAACTCATAACTCATATTGGCGACGAAGGCGGTCTTCATCCGGTCCGCCGCCTCCAGCGCCTCGTTGCGATCGCGCAGCGCCTGCTCGATCCGTCGGCTGTCGGAAATGTCCAGCATCGTGAACAGCCCGTTGCCATCGGGCAGCGGCACCGCGGCAAATTCGAAATGGCGCCCATCGGCAAAGGCGACGCGACCGCCGCGCTGTTCGCGCTCCACCGTGGCGGCGCGGACCAGCTCGCCGATCAGGCTGGCGCGCGCCGGATTGCTGAGCTGCGCGCTGGCGCGCTTCGCCAGATCATCGACGCGCGGATGCGTGGCAAGGAATGCGTCGTCGAACCCCCACACCTTGGCAAAGCGCGTGTTCCACAATTGCAGCCGGCCGTCCGCTGCAAAGACGCCCAGCGCCTCGAACAGATTGTCGAACGTCGCGGTGCGGACGCGCAGCAGCGTATCGCGCGCACTGGCGAGCTGGACCTGCTCGGTGCGGTCCTCGAACACCAGCAGCAGGCCGCCATCGGGCAACGGCTGGGCGAGCAGGCGCAGGTGCTTGCCCCCGGCGAGATGCCAATTCTCCTCCACCGCGCCGGGTGCCGTGAACCATTCGCGCCGCTCCACCTTCCAGCTCGGAAAATCGCGGACTTCGGGCAGGCGGTTGGCTTCCCGCATGCGTTCGAGCACGCGATCGAACTCCGGCTTGTCGGCGATCCATTCGCGCCGCATCGCGAACAGGCGGCGAAACGCTTCGTTGCAGAATACGAGCGTGCGATCGGCGGCGAACTGCGCCACGCCGGCGGAAAGCCGATCGAGCATGGTTCGCTGCGCCTCGGCGAAACGCCGGATGCCGCCGCGCGCCTGCTCCAGATCCTCGATATCGACCGCGAAACCGGCGACGCCGCCGGTCGGCAGCGGTACGTCGAATACCCGCAGCGTGCGCCGCGCGCCGCCGATCGTCGCCGGCATCACCTGCTGCTGCATCTCGCCGGTATCCCGCGCGGTCACCGCGCCGGCAAGCGGGCCGCCGAGCCCGGCCGCCTCGACCAGCTCGATGCCGCGTTCGACCACCTGTTCCGCATCCGCCGCCTCGACGGCGCGTACATAGGCGGAATTGACCATCGCCAGCCGCAGGTCCGGCCCGCGATACCACATCGGCAACGGGGCGACCTCGATCAGACCGGTCAGCGCTTCAAAAGCCGCACGGAGCCGCGCCCCATCGGTTTCGAGGCGGATGATCTCGCCCTGAGTCTCGGTCGCGTCGAACACCCAGACGATCACCGAACCAGGCGCGCCGACCGCGGCCGGCGCGCGCTGGCCGCGAATCATCAGCGCCCGTTCCGATCCCGGCACCCGCACGCCCATGCTGAAATCCCGGCCGGACCGCCGCGCGCCCTCGATCGATTGCACCAGCAGCGCTGCATCATCGGCGGACAAGCCATCGCCTTCGCTGCTCAACTCCACCAGGAACCGCGGCGATCGCGACAGGCCGAGCCAATCCGCGACGATGGGCGGGATATCCAGCCGACCGTCCGGCGAAACGATCATCGCCTGCGCGGGGGAGGCGTTGGTCAGTGCGTCGAGATGAGCCTGGGACACCGCGACAAGACTCGCCCGACCGCGCATGCGCAGGCCGGTGAACAGGGCATAAGCGGCCAACGCGAGAAACAAGGCAAGCGTTGCGCCCACACCGATTGCAGATCCCACCGCCACAGTATGCACCAACGCCTCGCCTCCGTTCGCTCTTTTTGAGCGAGCAGCGTAGGTAAGCAAAAATATCCTCGCCCGAAAGCCAGCAACAAGATCGTGATATTTTTGGCACAGTGGGCGCGGCTCGTTCTCTCACTCTCACAATTCGCTTGCGGCCCTCCGTTCTTATGTTTCATCCCTTTAAGCGGGAAAAATCACATTGGGGCAATTATCATGCGGAACAGCCGCCTGACACTTAATCGCGCACTTTGCACTTCCGCCTTGGCAGGCATCTTCGCGTTCGGCGCGCCGGCCTTCGCGCAAGATAGCTCAGCACCGGCCAGCGCAGCCGATAGCAGTGCGGCGTCTGTCACTACCTCAGACCAACTTGCGGCGCAGGACGCGCAGACCCAGAAGGGCGATGATATCGTCGTCACTGGATCGCGCATTCCTCGTCCCAATCTCGATTCGCCGGTGCCTGTCACCACGATCAAAGGCGCGGAATTCTTCCAAACGGGCGCGACATCGGTTGGCGACGTTTTGAACGAGCTGCCCGCTCTGACCAGCACCTTCAGCCAATCCAACTCGACGCGATTCCTCGGGACTTCGGGTCTTAGCCTTCTCGATCTGCGTGGCCTTGGCCCGCAGCGCACGCTGGTTCTGGTTAACGGCCGGCGGCATGTCGCTGGCGACATTCTCAGCGAAGCAACATCTGTCGACGTCAATACGATCCCTACCGATTTGATTGATAGAGTCGATGTCGTCACGGGCGGCGACTCGGCGGTATACGGATCAGACGCCATTGCCGGCGTTGTGAACTTCGTCCTCAAGGATCACTTCGAGGGCGTCCAGCTCCGCGGACAAGGCGGCGTCAGCCAATATGGTGACGCAGGCTCATATTTCGTCAGCGCCCTGGTCGGCAAGAATTTTGCTGATGGCCGAGGAAACCTGGCCGTCGATCTCGAATATGCCCACCAAGGTGACTTTTACGCCTCCGATCGCCCTAGCTATCGCAACACTAACGGGTTCGTCACAGTTGATAGCGATCCTGCGGGGCTCAAAAACGGCAGCGACGGCGTATTCGACACCGTTTTCATGAAGAACATTCGCAGTGCCACGTACAGCAATGGCGGCACATTCCTCGGGAACGTCTGCGATAGTAAATATTACTGCTCCTACAACTTCCAGCCAAACGGCGATCTAACGCCTGTTACCGGCACCCGTGTCGGACTCGCACCTTACGGCAGCTTCATCGGTGGAAACGGCGACAATTTCCGCGATGGCACTCAGCTGGGTCTTCAACCCTTGCAGAATCGCTACAGCGCGAATCTGATCGGCCATTTTGAAATTTCGCCCGCTTTTGTTCCGTTCGTGGAGGCGACTTTCGTTCGCACGGATGTACTCGGCAGCGCTAGCGGCCCGTTCTTCTTCAATGGCGGCGTTACTGGCGATCCGCGTGAAGTATTTTACACGGACAATCCCTATCTCAGTTCGCAAGCA
>JBQCEK010000068.1:0-4891 GCA_051960335.1 Sphingomonas sp. | reverse complement strand
ATTCGTTGAAGGACAAACGCGTGGCACGCACGACGCCGATCGAATTCATCCGCGAGGTTCAGGCCGAAACGCGCAAGGTAGTGTGGCCGACGCGCAAGCAGACCATCACCACCGCCGTGATGGTGATGATCATGACGTCGCTGCTCGCGGTGTTCTTCGTGTCGATCGATGCCGTGTTCGAGGCGATCGTCCATTTCCTGCTGTCGCTCGCCGGTTCGAAGTAAAGGGCTCCTAACGCATGTCGCGCTGGTACATCATTCACGCTTATTCCGGTTTCGAGGGCAAGGTCCGCGACGCCATCATGTCCGAGGCGAGCCGCATGGGCCTCGAGCAGCTCGTCGAGCAGATCGAAGTGCCGACCGAGACGATCACCGAGGCGCGCCGCGGCAAGAAGGTCCAGGTCGAGCGCAAGTTCATGCCGGGCTATGTCCTCGCCAAGCTGAACATGACGGATGACGTCTATCACCTCGTCAAGAACAACCCGAAGGTCACAGGCTTCCTCGGCAGTTCGGGCAAGCCGCAGGCGATCAGCGACGCCGAAGCCGCGCGGATGCTCAATTCCAAGGAAGAAGCTGCCGCTGCGCCGAAGCACCAGATCAAGGTCGATTACGAGATCGGCGACGCGGTCAAGGTGCTCGACGGCCCGTTCGCCAGCTTCAACGGCGTGGTCGAGGAACTCGATTTCGACAAGTCGAAGGTCAAGGTCAGCGTCTCGATCTTTGGCCGCGCGACCCCCGTCGAACTGGATTTCGAGCAAGTCGAGCGCTCGAAATAAAGCGAAGCCTTATTTCGGCGCGCACGGCGCAAGCCGGCGCGCCCAAGCGCTCGACCGGCCGGCGGGGTCGCGCAGCGCCCCCGTCCGACGACGCGGGATTCACGCCCGCGTCGGGCTTTGTTGAAGCCCTCTCAAACCTGTAGCTAACACCGATCGCCAGCCGCGGGGCCCCGCCTGCCCCGCCATCCGCTCACCGATCACCTCGCCATCCAACCGAAGCGGCCCGCTCCCGCAGGAGCAGGCCGCCCTGTGCCGTCAGAACCGGAACGTCACGCCACCGTGATAGCTGCGGTAGTTGAGATCGCCCCGCCCGATCGTCGCATCCATGCCGACATCGAAGGCGATCTCGCCGGCATCGTAGCGCAGCGCGCCGCCAACCTCGCCCCAGTTACGGTCGGTCGAAGCCAGCGCGAACGGCGCCGTCACGCCGCCGCCGCCCACGAACCCGGCATAAAAGACCGTCGGTTGATCGTTGAAATCATGGACATAGGCCGCATGCAGTCGCGGCTGAAGCATGCCGAGCGAACCGCCCAGATCGATCCCGGCGCGACCCTGCAGGCTGTCATACGCACTGCGATCCGATGCCAGCGCCGCCGCACCGCCGGTTTCCGCCGCCTTGGAAAAGCCGAGGTGATTGTAGCGCACGCCCACCTTGGGCGTCACGATCAGCCCGCCCGCGTTGCCGATATCCTTGCCAAGATCCACCTCAGCGGACGCCGCAAGCGATTGATCGTGCTGGCGCAGATCGAAATCGGCCGTCCCCGCCGTGAAGCGGCGCGTGGTGTCGGTGGCATACAGTCCGGCGCTTGCCTGAGACGACAACGTCAACCCGCCAAGATCGGCCGTGGCATAGAGCGTGCCCTGATAGAGCTTCCCCTTGGCATGTTGCAGCGCGGTCGCGTCGCCATCGACATCCGAGTAGGAGAACGACAGGCCGACAACGCCGCCGGCATCATTCGTCACTTCGCCGCCGGCCGCGATATAATAACCGTCGAGCGGATCGTGGTGCGGCGCGGTGGCGGAGGGCATCGGGCGCGAATGGCCGTCCATATAGCCGCCGGCGATATAGGCGCTCACGTTGCTCGGCAGCTTCACGCTCGGCGCGGATACCATGCCGCCGCCGGCATCGGTGCGCACCTCGGGGGTCAGCGGCATGCCGGTGTTCGACAGTGCAGCCAGCTGCAACGGCTGGCCGATCATCGCCAGCGTGCCGCCCGCCTCGCCGGTCCGCGCCAGCGCCAGACGGTCGCGGTAGAAGCCCGCCATAGTGTCGCTTGCCATCACGCCCAGTTCGGTGCGCGTCGTCTCCGTTCGCGGCGCCATGCTCTCCAGCGTCGATCCGATCGCGCCGGCCGACAGCAGGTCGAGCTGATTGTAGAGCCCGGCGAGCTGGTCGTAATGGCCGCGGCTGCGATCGAGCAGCGAGGCATAGCTCGTCTGCACCGCCGAATTGGGATCGACCACCTGAAGGTATGGCCGCGCCGCGATCTGGATATCGACGCTGTTCGCACCGTAAGTGAACGTCGGATAGAGGATCGCGCTGAGCGTGCTGCTGTTCGCGTTGAACGTCCCGTCGACGCCTCCCTCGGCCGTCAGGATCGTCGCGCTGTCGCCGTAATGGGGCAGATAGCCATCGACCGGCGAGATCAGCACGCTGCCGCCGATGCTGGCAATGCCCGCGGCCCCGTTGTTCGGATTGGCCACGACGGCGAGCTGGTCGGCATCGCCATTGCCCGCCATATCGATCATCAGCACATTGCCGCTCGACAGGATGGCGTCGCCACCGATCGTCAGCGTGCCGACGCTGCCGACTCCGCCCGGCGCGATCATGCCGGTGATGCTGGTGAGATAGGGCGTGTTGATCCGCCCGCTGCCGGCCAGGCCACCGGCCATCAGCAGGTAATCACCGACGCTGTTGATCGTGCCGTCCACCGTGACGAGGCCGCCCGTCTGGGTGACGTCCATCAGGCTGGTCAGCGACCCGGTGTCGGTCACGTCGAGCTTGGCATCCTGGCCGACGACCGACAGGCGATCGATCGTCACATCGGTATCGAGCGTCGTCGTGCCCGCCGCGGCGAGCGTCACATCGAAATAGCGCGCGCGGGTGTGCGTGGCGGCATCGGGATCGCGATCGTCGGGCACGAAATCGCTCGCCCCCGGCAGGCCGTTGTCCAGCGTGGGGCCGGGCAACGGCGTCGTCCCCGGCGTCCCGCCGATCGGCGTGTGCGGATAATCCACGCCGTTATAGGTCTCGACCCCGGTCTTGACGTCGTAGCAATCGCTGTCGCCGCCGGATTCGAAGCAGATCTGCCCGAATTTGCCCGAACTGCCATTGATCCCGTCCCCGGCATAACCCGGCACGCCGTTGACCAGGTCGCCATCGACGATCGTCATGTAATTGGGATCGATATTGGTCGTCCAATGCGATGGATCGGTCCAGTTGCCGTCGCCCGCCTTCGCGCCAACATAGTGGTAATTGTTGTTCGCCGCGATCCAGTCCCAGAACAGATAGAGCGGCTGATAGAAAGACGTGGTGCCATAGCTGCCGGCCGGCTGCGCGCCGTAGAAGCGGTCGCTGCCCGAAAGCACTGCGATCACCAGCTTCTGCGAATAGGTATCGTCGAGGATCAGCGGCCCGCCCGAATCGCCCTCGCCGGTGATCCCTTCGTTGGGCAGCGCGTCGTCCTTGAAGACGTTGAAATCATAGATGTTGGCGTTCAGCGTGCCGCGCGCCGGATCGTCGAAATCGAGCTGGAAGAGGTTCTGCGGCAGCCCGTCGGGCGCGCTCGTCGGGTCGCCCGACAAGAAGCCGTCGAGATCGTCTAGCGACCCCAGCAGGCCGATGTAATTCTCCGCGACACGGCGGCGGAAATCGATCCCGCCGATTTCGCCGGTGTCGCCGACGCCGTTGTTGCCATAGCCGGTGATGGTGACGTGATAGCCGGTGCCGGTTGTCGGATCGATCGCATCAGGCGCAGGCAGCTGCGACAGGAGGATCGCCCAGGTCGGCACGTTCGCCGCCGGCGTGTCGAGCGTCGCGATGGCGACATCACCCTGAAGGAAGTTGTTGCCAAGGCCCAACTGCGTCGAGGCCGGATTATACGCTACCTCGTTGACGTTGTAGAGATAATTGGAAACATCCGTCTGATAGCCGCCGTACAGCCAGTTGCCGAACGCGGAATTGCCGGCGACATTGTTGTTCGCGCGAAAGCCGAAGGCGATCGGCAGCCCGCCGCTCGCTGCGCCATAGCCCCAGGGATCCTGGAAACCGGTGCCGTCGGGGGTTTCGTTCACGCAGTGCGAGGCGAAGATCACCGTGCGCGGGTTGATCAGCGTACCGGTGCACAAGCCGATGAACCCGTTCTGCTGGTCGATCACCATCTGGCCGATGCCGGTGACGTCATTGGGGTCGAGCGCGGTCGTCGGGGTGCCGGGATCGCTGATCACGATATTGGGCTGATAGATCGACTGAGCCGGGATCGTGGAGCCGGCAGGCGCGTAGATCGAACTGGGTCCGCCCGGCGCGCCAAGCGCACCACTGGTTTGCGCCGCAGCCGGCGCGGAAAGCGCCACCGCGAGTCCCGAAAACGCAGCGGTCGCAAGCAGCAGGCGACGACGGTTCAAATGCCCGATCTTGTTCATGATTTCCCCTCTGTTATCCTTATGACGCCAGCGTAAGGGGGGAAAGATCAACCGGTCAATTGCGAGAATGGCAACATTCCAACCGCCCGCCATTTGGTTGGCGGTGGATGCAAAAATGTCACTGATACTGAACGTTAGAGGCGATGACGCCAAGGCTTACGAGCATCCGCACCCACGCTCAGGAAGCAAGCAATTCCCCGCTGGCGATCACCGGCCCGGTGGGCTTGCCCGTCGGTGAGCCGCCGTGTGGCTCGATCGAGATCGCCAGCGTCGCGCCGTGCGCCAGCGCGGCCTGCGCCGTCGGTGGCGTCTGCAAGCGCGATGGCCCGTTGGCCGCCAGCAAGCCGATCGCCTGCGGCACGCCGTCGCTGCCGATCAGCCACAGCTCCGCGCTCTTGTCGGCGGGCGTCGCCGGGCCGTCCGCCGTCCTGATCTCGCCGCTGGTGGCGTCGACCAGCGCGGGCAAGGAGCGCG
>JBQCEK010000067.1:0-5628 GCA_051960335.1 Sphingomonas sp. | reverse complement strand
ATCCTCGGCGATCAGTTGCGCCATGTCGGCGTCGATCACGTCGTTGGCCTTCAGCAACTGGCCCTGCTTCATCAGCATCAGGATCACGTCGGTCGCGCGCTCGGACATGCGGCTGGCGAGTTCCTGGACGGTGATCGTCTCCGGCACCACCACGTCGCGGACCTGCTTGGCCTGGGGCTCGCGCGGGCCGCCGCCGCCATGCGAACGCCGTTCCTTCTCGCGAGCGCGCTTCAGCGCGGCGAGGCTGCGCGCCCGCGCGCCTTCGTCATCGCCGAGCGCTCGATTGACCGTCAGCTTGCCCGACTGGCGTCGATCATCGCGTTCCTTGCGATCGCGCGACGGCCTCGCGGGCGGCTCGGTGCGCGCCGGCGCTTCGGTGGTGACGGGACGACGCGGCGGCGGGGCCGGCCGTTCCGGGCGCGGCACGGGGGTGAACCGCCGTGGCGCGGGCAGGCTTTCATCGAGCGCAACGCCTTGCGGCTGCGCCGGGGCGGCGGCCGCGGGTTCCGGCTCGACTGCGGGGGTTTCGGCCGGGGCGGGCGCGGCCTCCGCCTCGCGCTTGTTCTCCTCGGCGCGGCGGCGTTCGTCTTCCGCCGCCTCGGCCTTTTCCCGATCTTCGCGGCGACGCGCTTCCTCCAGCGCGGCCATGCGCGCCTCTTCGGCCTCGCGCAGCAGCTTTTCCTGCAATTCACGGCGCGAGAGCTGCGAGTCGGCCGGGCGCGGCGCCGCTGCCTTCGGCGCGGGGGCCGGCGTTGGCGCTGGCGCGGGAGCGGGCGCAGCCGTGGGCGCCGGCGCGGCTTCGGCCTCGCCCGGCTTGCCCAGCACGCGGCGCCGCTTGACCTCGACCACGACGGTGTTGGACCGGCCGTGGCTGAAGCTCTGCTTCACCTTGCCCGTTTCGACCGTGCGCTTCAGGCCCAGGGGTGCGCGCGCGCCCAGTTTCGGCTTCTCGTTGTCCGTATCGCTCACTCAAATTCCTCGTGTCGTCTCGTCGGCCAATCCGGGTCCGCAAGCCTCGAACGCCGATGCGCCCTGCGAGGCCGTTTCGCAAGGTACGCCATTCAGCTCGGGTCCGATAAAGTGCATCCAGCGATCGAGCGTTTCGCGCGTTCGCCGGGCGGCATCGGGGTCGGTCAGGCCGAGATGTACCACATTCTCGCGGCCTAATGCCAAGGACAATATGGCCCTTCCAACCGGAAGAACCAACCCCCGCAAGTCACTTCCCTCTTCATCGCGCCCGATCCGCCATGCCTGATCGAGCTTGCGGTTGCCATCGACGCCAGCGTCCGCGGCATGAAGGAGCAGGTGAAGCTGGCCGCTGCGGGCCGCGGTTTCAATGCGTTCGCTGCCGGTGATCAGCTTGCCCGAACGCGCTTCCAGACCCAGCCTGTCGAGCGTCGCACGCTCCAGCGCGGCGGCGATCAGGCCGGGCAGATCGGCGGGAATCGTCAAAGCGTTGGACTTGAACGCACGCGCCAGCGCGCCGCGAAGCCTGCCCTTGGTGATCGCCTCTTCCAGCGCGCCGCGATCGACGCCGATCCACGCCCCGCGCCCCGGCGCCTTGGCGCGCACATCGGGCATGATCTCGCCATCCGGGCCGAGCGCGAGCCGGATCAGCCCGGCCCGCGCCTCGCGGTCGCCCGAAAGGATGCATTTGCGAACGGGATCGGCGGCCCTGCCCCCCTCCTTGCGATCGGAAGGGGGGAAAGCCGCTGTCGCTGCCTTACGCTCTAGCGTCTCATTGGGAGGTTTCCGCATTCGCGTCCTCCCCGGTGTCGGCCGCGTTCGCGGCGGGTTCTTCGTCCTCGAACCAGTGCGCGCGGGCGGCCATGATGATCTCATTGCCCTGCTCTTCGCTGAGCCCGTATTCGGCAAGCACGCCGCCCTTGTCCTCGGGGCGCGCCTTGTCGCTATCGCTGCGGCGCGGCGGCTGGGCACGCTTCTTCTGGACCAGCTCGTCGGTCGCGAGATCGGCCAGATCGTCGAGCGTCTTGATGCCCGCCCTGCCGAGCGTGACCAGCATCGCCTCGGTCATATACGGCATGCCGGCCAGATCGTCGGACACGCCGAGCGCGGTGCGCTCCTCACGATTGGCCTGCTCGCGCCGTTCCAGCGCCTCGGTCGCGCGGCTTTGCAGCTCGGCGGCGAGATCTTCGTCGAAACCTTCGATCGTGGCGATTTCGTCCGCCTCGACATAGGCGACTTCCTCCAGCGAACCGAACCCTTCGGCGACCAGCAGCTGCGCCAGCGTCTCATCAACGTCGAGCTCGCCCTGGAACATTTCGGTGCGCTCGGTGAATTCCTTCTGCCGCTTCTCGCTGGCGTCCTCTTCGGTGAGGATGTCGATCGCCTTGTTGGTGAGCTGCGAGGCGAGGCGCACGTTCTGGCCGCGACGGCCGATCGCCAGCGAAAGCTGATCGTCAGGAACGACCACCTCGATGCGATCCTCTTCCTCGTCGATCACGACACGGCTGACCGAGGCGGGCTGCAGCGCGTTGACGACGAAGGTCGCCGTGTCCTCGCTCCAGGGAATGATGTCGATCTTTTCGCCCTGCATTTCCTGCACGACCGCCTGCACGCGGCTGCCCTTCATGCCGACACACGCGCCGACCGGGTCGATCGAGCTGTCGTGCGAGATCACGCCGATCTTGGCGCGGCTGCCCGGATCGCGCGCGGCGGCCTTGATCTCGATGATGCCGTCGTAGATTTCGGGCACTTCCTGCGCGAACAGCTTCTTCATGAAATCGGGATGCGCGCGCGACAGGAAAATCTGCGGCCCGCGATTTTCGCGCACGACGCGCAGGATCAGGCTGCGGATGCGATCGTTGACGCGCACCACCTCGCGCGGGATCTGCGCGTCGCGGCGGATCACGCCCTCGGCGCGGCCGAGATCGACGACGACATGGCCGAATTCCACGCGCTTGACGACGCCGGTGATGATTTCGCCGGCGCGATCCTTGAATTCCTCATATTGCCGCTCGCGCTCGGCATCGCGGACCTTCTGGAAGATCACCTGCTTGGCGGCTTGCGCGGCGATGCGGCCGAATTCGATCGGCGGCAGCGGATCGACGATGTAATCGCCGACCACCGCGCCGGGCTGCAGCTTCTGCGCGTCCTTGACCGAGACCTGCTTGAAATAGTCATCGACGCCCTCGACCACTTCGACGACGCGCCACAGGCGAAGATCGCCGGTGTCGGGATCGAGCTTGGCGCGAATGTCGTTTTCAGCACCGTAGCGCGCGCGGGCGGCGCGCTGGATCGCGTCTTCCATCGCCTCGATGACGATGCCCTTGTCGATCAGCTTCTCCCGCGCGACCGAATCGGCGATCGCGATCAGCTCGGCCCGGTTGGCGGTAACGGCAGTGGCCATGGTTCAGTCCTGTCCTTCAATCTCGGCGTCTTCATCCGCCGGGGTGGGTTCGAATTCTTCGGCGCCTTCGCTCGACAGCGGGGCCGTAGCGGCGAGCAGCGCATCGGTCATCAGCAGCTTCGCGTCGGCGATGTCGGCAAGCCCGACGATCATCGTCGCGTGCTTCTTGACGTCGATCACGATGCGCTCGCCGTCCAATCCTTGCAAGATGCCGGTCAATTGCTTGCGGCCGTCGATCGGCTCGACCAGCTTGAGCCGCGCCTCGTGCCCGGCCCAATCGCGGAAATCGGCAAGCCGCGTGAGCGGACGATCGATCCCCGGCGAGCTGACTTCCAGCCGGTAGGCGCCGTCGATGGGATCGCGGCCCGCCGCCTCGGCCTCGTCCAGCCGATCGGAAATGCGGTGCGACAGCGCGGTGCAATCCTCGATCGTCAGCTGGCGCGTGTCGGGCCGCTCGGCCATCACCTGCAACGTCGGGTCCGACGTGCCGCCGATCATCTTGACGCGCACCAGCGCGAAGCCGAGCGCATTGGCTTCGGGTTCGATCAGCTGCGTCAATTTGGCGAGGTCGGTCATCCGGCTCCTGTCAGGCACGAGAGGTCTGCCGCCGGCCCCCCTAGGGGCCAGCCTCTGCAGCGTTACCGATGTAGAGAAAGGCAAGCGCCATATAGGCCGGAGCCATGCGCTTGGCAACCGCCTCGACAAGTGATCTACTCTGGCCAAACACCTTCGGCTTTGGCATCAGTCCCCATCACATGAAATTGGGGAGTTGCCGATGACCGTTTTGACTCGCCGCGACGCGCTGGGCGCCGCCGCGCTTGCTTCGCTTGCCGTCGCCATGCCCGTGTGGGCGCAGGACAAGGCGACCGCCACGGACGCCACGGGCGCGGCCTGGGACCTGAGCGACATCTATCCGAGCGACGCCGCCTGGGACGAAGCGCGCAAGCAAGCGCTTGCCGCCGTGCCGGGGATGGCCAAATACAAGGGCACCTTGGGCAACAGTGCCGATGCGCTGGCGGCCGCGCTGGTCGCGCAGTCCGATCTCGGCCGGACGATCTCGCGCATCTACACCTATATCAGCCTGAAGGCCGATGCCGACCTGCGCGTCGCCGCCAATCAGGAGAGGCAGGCGCAAGCGATCGACCTGTACACCGCGTTCGGCGAAGCGACCTCCTGGGTGTCGCCCGAGATACTTGCGATCGGCAAGGCCAAGATCGATTCTTTCATCGCATCGAACGACACGCTGAAGAAGCGGTTCGACTTCTTCCTGGCCGATACGCTGCGCCAGGCCGATCACACACTGTCGCCCGATGAGGAAAACCTGCTCGCCGGCACTGCGGCGCCCTTTTCGGGGCCGGGCGACATTCGCGAGCAACTGGTCGCCTCGGACATTCCCTGGCCGTCGATCACGCTGTCCACCGGCAAGCAGGTGCGGCTCGACGATCAGGGCTTCACGCTCAATCGCGACGCCGCCAATCGCGCCGACCGCAAGGCGGTGTTTGATACGTTCTTCGGCGAATACGGCAAGTTCCAGAGCTCGCTGGGCGCCGCCTATCTCAGCCATGTGAAGGCGGACATCTTCACCAAGAAAGCCCGCAAATACCCGACCTCGCTGGCGATGTACCTGTCCGGCAACAACATTCCCGAGGCGGTCTATCGAACGCTGGTCAGCGAAACCAACACCGGCCTGCCGCAGCTGCACCGCTATTTCGAGCTGCGCCGCAAGCTGCTGAACCGGCCCGACATGGCCTATTACGATATCTATCCGCCGCTGGTGCAGCTCGACAAGAAGGTGACCGTGCCGGAAATGCGGACGACCGTGCTGGAGGCGTTGAAGCCGCTCGGCCCTGATTACGTGTCCATGCTGGCCAAGGCGACGGCGGGCAAATGGATGGACCCGCTGCCACGCCCCGGCAAGAAATCGGGCGCTTATATGAACCCCGGCGCCGCCTATGACGTGCACCCCTATCTGCTGCTCAATCTGGGCGAGAATTACGAGGGCATGACGACCTTCGCGCATGAATGGGGCCATGCCATGCACACCCTGCTGGCCGACAAGAACCAGGTGTACGACAAGTCGAACTATCCGATCTTCCTCGCCGAGATCGCATCGACCTGCAACGAGCAGCTGCTGGTTGCCTATATGGTCGCCCAGGCCAAGACCAAGCAGGAGAAGATTTTCTACCTGGGCCAGCAGCTCGAGCAGATTCGCGGCACCTTCTACCGCCAGGCGATGTTCTCCGAATTCGAGCTGGAGG
>JBQCEK010000066.1:0-2809 GCA_051960335.1 Sphingomonas sp. | reverse complement strand
ATCGAGATCGGCTTGCCGTCGCCCGGCATGCGAAACACCCGCCCGATGAAATCGGCCTTCGTATCGGCGACGAGCATGCCGGAGAACATGAAGCCATAGCGCGGATCTGCCTTGATCTCGTCCAGCTTGGTCTTCAGGCGAAGATAGGGCGCCGTATCGCCGGCGCGATCCATCTTGCCCATCTCGTTCTGGATAATGCTGGTCAGATCGCTGAGCAGATAGGGCACCGGCGCATCGACCGTCAGCTTGGCGATTTCCTGGCCGATCCGCCCCTTCGCCCGCGCGGCGAGCAGGCATTTGGCTAGAATATCGGCGTCAACCTGCCGCGACGATCCGGTCGAGGTGAGGAAAACCTCGCAATGCTCCTCGAAGTTCATCAGCCAATAAGGCATCGCCAGATTGCCGACGTCGTAGATCGCGCCATTGCCCCGGAACGCGGCCGAATATTCGCCGTGCGGATCGATCATCACGACATGGCCCTGCGGCGCCAGCTCGCAGATGCGGTGGAGGATCAGCGCGGCCGTGGTCGATTTGCCGGTGCCGGTCGATCCGAGCAGCGCGAAATGCTTGCCCAGCATCGCATCGACGTACAGCGCGGCGCGCACGTCGCTGGTGGGATAGACGTTGCCGATCTCGATGTGCGCGCGATCTTCCGCGGCATAGATCTGCTTCAGGTCGGCGGTCGAAACCGGAAATACCGCGCAGCCCGGCGTCGGATAGCGCGTGACGCCGCGGCGGAACCTGTAGAGCTTGCCGGTCAGCCGCTCCTCGTCGCCTTCGCCGAGGAAATCGATCTGCGCGGCGATCCGGCCGTCCTTGTGATCGAGCAGCTTGAGCGATCGGATATTGGCGATCAGCCAGCAGCCACCGACGCGCATCTTCAGCTGGCTGCCGACCTGGCCGGCGCTGGCGACAACGGGATCGGCGCTGAGCGCGGCTTCATCGAGCGCCGCCATATCGAGGATCACCTGGCTGCTCGCCCCGGCGATGTCGGACACCGCGCCCACGCCGCGCGTGGCGATCGTCCCGGGCAGGCTCTCGATCGAGCTCGGCCGCGGCGCGGTTGCCGGTTCGAAGCCTTGGGGAATGATCGTATCGGTCATAAGGGTCGCTCACGAGGGTCCATCGGGCCCATCATGCGCTGCAAACCGTAAAGATTAGGTTGGTCGCCCGATCAGGTGCGGCGCGCGATATATCCCGCCGCCCAGCCGAGCAGCACCGAAAGGGCAACGGCCGCCGCGCCATAACGCACCGGATGGCGCTGCGCGGCGCGCGCGACGAACCGCTCGAACCCCGATTTGCGGATGTCCACGTCGCGCACCGCCACCGCCAGCACATGGCCGTCGCGCACCAGAAACGTTTCGGCGGTGAAGCGCCCGACGGGAACGCGCGCCGGGATCGGAATCCGCGCCCGATACAGCACGCCGTCGGTGATCTCCACCGCGCCGGCGCGATCCGAATACAGCCCTTCACGCTCACGCAGCGCGACCAGACCTTGCGCGAACTGGTTCTGCTCGGCGATCGGCGCGGTCGATGCCGGCGACAGCTGCAGGCTATCGAGGCCCAGCTCGTAGATCGCCCGGGTGCGCTCATCGAGCAGCCGGTCGATCGGGCGCGACGACGCAACCGCGTAGAAGGACGGCGCGGTGCGATAGCGCATCCGCCCCGAATTCATCCAGATGCCCGCGATCTTGCGCTTGCCGCGCACCGTCACCGATTGCATCGGCCCCTTGACGACGGTGATGATGTCGGTCGGCTTGTCGCCGGGCTGGGGGGCGCGCCCGCCGGGGTAGAGGATCGCCCCGAACAGCAGCAGATCGGCGCCGGTGAAGCTGTAGGCGATCTCGATATTGCGATCGGAAACGTCGGGCACCAGCGTGGGCTTCGCCTGCGCCATCAGCAGCGGCGCGAGCGCCAGGGCCAGCAGCGGAAGGCGGCGCTTCACGACAGTTCGACCGAGAACATGTCGGCGGGGCGCCAGCCGAGCCCGATCGCCATCCGGCCGGCGACGATCAGCACCATCACCGCCAGCAGCAGCCGCAGATATTCGGGCTTGATCCGCGTCGATAGCCGAACCCCGACCTGAGCGCCGGCGACGGAGCCGAGCAGCAGCAACGCGGCGAGCACGATATCCACCGATTTGGTGCCGGTGGCGTGCGCCATCGTGGCGACCGCGGTGACGAACAGCGTCTGGAACAGCGAGGTGCCAACGACGACCTGAGTCGACATGCCGAGCAGATAGAGCATCGCCGGGATGAGGATGAAGCCACCGCCGATGCCGAGCAGCGTCGTCAACACGCCCGTCGCGCAGCCGAGCAGCAGCGGCGCGAGCGGGGATATATACAAGCCCGACCGATAATAGCGTGTCCTGAGCGGCAGCGCGGCGACCAGCGGATGGTGCCGGCGCTTGCGCGGCTTGGCCGGTGCCCCGCCTCGAAACGTCCCCAGGCTCTGCAACGATTCGCGCGCCATCAAAACGCCGATCCCGCCGAGCAGCAGAACGTAGATCAGCGCGATCACCGTATCGATCTGCCCCGTCGCCTGCAGCCAGGCGAACAGCCACGCGCCCAGCACCGCACCGACGACGCCGCCGGCGACCAGCGTCAGCCCCATCTTCACGTCCACGCCCTTGCGGCGGAAATGCGCGAACACGCCTGATACGCACGATCCCGTCACCTGGCTGGCCGATGTGGCGGCGGCGACGGTGGGCGAGATGCCGTAAACGATCAGCAGCGGCGTAGTGAGAAACCCGCCGCCGACCCCGAACATGCCGGACAGCAGGCCGACGCCGCCGCCCAGCAGCACGATG
>JBQCEK010000065.1:0-3106 GCA_051960335.1 Sphingomonas sp. | reverse complement strand
GTTCGCGGGGAAACCGTCGGCGTTCATCATCGCCGTCGCGCTGATCGTCGTCTGGGTCGTGACGGTGCCTGCTTTCCAATTTTCGGATACGTGGCAACTCGTGGTGAACACCGCGACGACGATCGTCACCTTCCTGATGGTGTTCCTGATCCAGAATTCGCAGAACCGCGATGCGGCGGCGATGCAGGCCAAGCTCGATGAACTGATCCGCGCGGTGGCCGAGGCGCGCAACGAATTCATCGGCATCGAGCACAAGACCGACACCGAGATCGAGGCGATCAGAGCGGCGATCGAGGAAGAAAGCGGGGACGCGCGTCTGGTGCGCGGGCGGTTGCGCAGCGTCGATCGCTATCGCCAGCGGCTGTAACGGCTTGGAAACAAACGGCCCCGCTTAGTGGTTCATTGCTCCACGCGTATCAGTGAGGAGCCCATGCCCATGTCCAGGATCACCGCCGCCGCGCTTGCGCTGGCCAGCATCGCCGCGCCCGTCGCCGCGCAGACGCCGCCCGCCGCCGGGCAGCAGCAAGCGATCGATATGGGCGTGCTGCACGTCCAGGTGATCCTCGATCATCTCGGCTTTTCGCCCGGTGTGCTCGACGGCAAGAGGGGAATGTCGCTGACCGCGGCGATCAAGGGATTTCAGGAGAGCCGGGGGCTGAAGAAAACCGGCGAGGTGGATGCGCCGACGCTCGCCGCCCTGAAGCCCTATGAAGGCTGGACGCCGACCAAGACGCTGGTGCTGAGCAAGCAGGCGCTGGCCGGCCCGTACATCAACCCGATTCCGCACGGCGAGGACCAGCAAGCCAAGTTGCCCGGGCTTTATTACCGATCGCCGATGGAGAAGCTGGCGGAGATGTTCCACACCACGCCGGCGGTGCTGATGGCGCTCAACAGCCCGAGCACGCAGCTGACGCCCGGGACCAGGGTGGTGTTCCCCAACGCGTTGCCGACCTCACGCGATTACCCGAGCGACCTGCCGCAGCAATGGCGCGATACGCTGAACGGGCTCAACGTCGATGCCAACGAGCCCAAGGCCGCGAAGATCGTGGTCGACAAGTCCGAATCGATCCTCAAGGTGTTCGACGATTCGGACAAGCTGGTCGCGCAGTTTCAGGTGACCACGGGCAGCACGCACGATCCGCTGCCGATCGGCCACTGGAAGATCAACGGCCCCGACTACAATCCCAAATTCGCCTATAATCCCAAGCTGTTCTGGGACGCGAAGGCCAGCGATTCCAAGGCGATGCTGCCGCCGGGGCCGAATGGGCCGGTGGGCGTGGTGTGGCTGGATCTGTCCAAGCCGCATTACGGCATCCACGGCACCCCCGAACCGTCGCTGATCGGCCGCACCGAAAGCCACGGCTGCGTGCGTCTGGCGAACTGGAATGCGGCGCGCCTGGCGCTGATGGTCAAGCCGGGCACGCCGGTGGTGTTCCAGGAGTAGCCGCGAATGACGAAGATCGGCTGGGCGTTCCTGACGCTGATCATCGTGGGGGCGATCCTCTTTGGATCGATGCTGCATTTCGGCGGGGCGGGATCGTCGAGCCGTACGCCGCAATCGAGCGCACCTCGATCGGCCGACTCGGCGATGGCGGCGATGGAGCCCCCGAGCGACGGCTATCCCAACCTCGCGGTGCCGGTGCGGGGCGTCCGGCGTGACCAGATCGTCGACAATTGGCTCGATCCGCGTGACGGCGGCGCGCGCCAGCACCACGGCACCGACATCATGGCGGCGGAGGGCACGCCGATCCTGGCGGCGGCGCCGGGTAGAATCGAGAAACTGTTCGCCAGCACGCTGGGCGGAACGACGCTGTACGAGCGATCGCCCGATGGACGTTGGCAATATTATTATGCGCATATGGCCGGCTATGCGCCCGGGATCCATGAGCAGCAGGTGGTGAAGGCGGGCGATCTGCTGGGTTATGTCGGCGATACCGGTGATGCGGGGCCGGGCAATTACCAGCTCCATTTCGGGCTGAGCTACATGCATCCGGGCGAGGGCTGGTGGCAGGGGACGTCGGTCAATCCCTTCCCCCTGCTTGCCGGAAAGCCGCCCGCCGGTTAAAGGCGCGCCTTCGCTCTTTCCAGCAGGTACATCCCATGAAGATCAGCGGCGTGGACATCCGTCCCGGCAACATCATCGAATATGAAGGCGGCATCTGGCGTGCGGTGAAGATCCAGCACACCCAGCCCGGCAAGGGCGGCGCCTATATGCAGGTCGAGATGAAGAACCTCATCGACGGCCGCAAGACCAACGTCCGCTTCCGTTCCGCCGAAACGGTGGAGCGCGTCCGGCTCGACACCAAGGATTTCCAGTTCCTGTTCGCCGAGGGCGACATGCTGACCTTCATGGACAAGGAAACCTACGAACAGATCAGCCTGCCGAGCGATCTGCTGGGCGACGCCGCGGCGTTCCTGCAGGACGGCATGGACGTGGTGATGGAGCTTCACGACGAGAAGCCGATCTCGGTGCAGCTGCCCGATACGATCGAGGCGCTGATCGTCGAGGCCGATGCCGTGGTGAAGGGGCAGACCGCCTCGTCGAGCTACAAGCCGGCGGTGCTGGAGAACGGCGTGCGCGTGATGGTGCCGCCGCATATCGGCGCGGGCACGCGGATCGTGGTCGACGTCTATGAACAGGCCTATGTCCGGCGCGCGGATTGATCGGATGCGCGCACCGTTGATCCTTGCCGCCGCCGCAGCGCTGGCTTCACCCGCCGGCGCCGCGACCGCACCCGCCAAGCCGACCCAGGCGCAGCTCGTAAGCGCGCAGCAGACGCTGAGCTACATCGTGAGCGCGATCAATTCGAAGGACGTGCCGGCCGAGATGAAGAACGGCCTGTTCGGCTGCATGTACGAGAATCCGCTGAGCAAGATCGCGGCGGCGCGGGACGCGATACTCGCGAAGAACAAGGGCAAGATCGACGCGAACAACCCGACTGAGCAATTGCTGGTGATCGCGCGGATTTGCGGCGCGCCGCTGCCCCAGCCTCCGGCCGCCGCCGCGCCGGCGCCCAAAGCCAAGGGGCGTTGATATGGTTGCGCATTCCGGGCTGATCACGGTGATGGACCGCGCCGCGCGCAAGGCGGCGCCGCGGCTCCGTCG
>JBQCEK010000064.1:0-6606 GCA_051960335.1 Sphingomonas sp. | reverse complement strand
TGCTCCATGCGAGCGAATTCTACGATCACGCCGCGGGCGGCATGATGGCCAAGATGGGCATCAAGGTCACTCCCGAGCTCGATCTCGACACGATGCACGGCCAGCGGCTCGATGCGGTCAAGCAGCTCACCGGCGGGATCGAATATCTGTTCAAGAAGAACAAGGTGACATGGCTGAAGGGCCGGGCGAGCTTCGAGGATGCGCACACCGTCTCTGTCAACGGTGAGAAAGTGACCGCCAAGAACGTTGTTATCGCCACGGGGTCGTCGGTGACGCCGCTCCCGGGCGTCGAGATCGATCAGAAGGTCGTCGTCGATTCGACCGGCGCGCTCGAGCTGCCCAAGGTGCCCGAGCATATGGTGGTGATCGGCGGCGGCGTGATCGGGCTCGAGCTCGGCAGCGTGTGGCGGCGGCTCGGCGCCAAGGTGACCTGCGTCGAATTCCTCGACCAGATTCTGCCCGGCTTCGACGGCGAGGTCCGCAAGGAAGCCAACAAGATCTTCAAAAAGCAGGGCATCGAGTTCAAGCTCGGCACCAAGGTCACCGGGGTCACCGTCAAGGGCGACAAGGCGACGCTTACCGTCGAGCTGGCCAAGGGCGGCGACGCAGAGACGATCGAGGCGGATTGCGTGCTGGTGTCAATCGGGCGCAAGCCGAATACCGAAGGGCTCGGGCTCGACAAGATCGGGCTGACGCCGAACCAGCGCGGGCAGATCGAGACCGATCACGATTTCGCGACCAAGGTCGACGGCGTGTGGGCGATCGGCGACGTCATCCCCGGGCCGATGCTGGCGCACAAGGCCGAGGACGAGGGCATCGCGGTGGCCGAGAATATCGCGGGCCTGACCGGCATCGTGAACCACGATGTGATCCCGAGCGTCGTCTATACCTGGCCCGAGATCGCCGGCGTCGGGCTGACCGAAGAAGCGGCCAAGGAGCGGGGCGAGGTGAAGGTCGGCAAGTTCCCGATGCTCGCCAATTCGCGCGCCAAGACCAACCACGAGCCCGACGGCTTCGTGAAGGTGATCGCTGACGCCAAGAGCGATCGCGTGCTCGGCGTTTGGATCATCGCCTCGGTCGCGGGCACGATGATCGCGCAGGCGGCGCAGGCGATGGAGTTCGGGGCGACGAGCGAGGACATCGCCTACACCTGCCACGCGCATCCGACGCATTCGGAAGCGATCAAGGAAGCGGCGATGGCGGTGACGGGCAAGCCGATTCACATCTGAGCCGGTGCAGATCCGCCGCGCGGGCGCTCACCCCTCCGCCGGCTCCCGCCAGGTCAACGCACCCACGACCAGCGTGAGCATCGCCGCGGCGGCGGCCGCCACCCACAGTGCGCTCGCCCCCAGGGCGGCGTGGGTCCGGCCGCCGAGCAGCACGCCGATGGCGAATCCGATCCACAGCAGCAAATTGGGCACCCAGCCGAACGGGGCGCCGCTGCCGATCAATGCGGCCGTCAGCTTCTGCGCGAAGCGAACCAGCGATCCCGTCATATAGGTGACGCCAATCGACACCTCGCCGTCGCGATTGAACACGCCGTTCTCCGCCCCCATCGCCACCGCGAGGAGCATCAGCGGGAAGCGCCGATCGGTGAGCCCGATGATGAGCGCGGCGAGCGCGAGCAACGCCGTTACCGTCAGCATCACCGCGGGCTTGCGCCGCCGGGGGAACCGCGCCGACACCATCGTTGCGATCATCACGCCGCAGACGAACGAGAGGATCAGCGCGGCTGCGGTGCGCGCGCTATGCGCATCGGCCGTCGCAAGGCCGACGCCCAGCCGTGTGGTGTTGCCGCTCATAAACGAGGCGAAAAAGCCGCCGAGATTGAGATAGGCCAGCGCATCGACGAAACCGGCAAGGCAGGCAAGCAGCGTGGCGGCCAGGATGAACGGCGGGCGATAACGATCCATCACCGCTGTTTGCCGTTCCGTAGCGCCCGTTTCCAGCAGGAATTGAGCGATGCGGGCGCTTGCTTCGCTCGACACCGTATGTCGCTATGCTAAGCGGCGATATGCTTGGGACGATGCCTTGATCGCCGATACGCCGTGGCAAGTCGGCTCGCTGCTGCCGTGGCTCGATCTCGCCGGTCTGGCGGTTTTCGCCGCGACCGGTGCGCTGGCGGCGACGCAGCGCGGGCAGACGCTGGTGACGGCGGTATTCTTCGCGCTGATTACGGGCGTGGGGGGCGGCACGGTGCGCGACCTGCTGATCGGCGCGCCGGTATTCTGGGTGCAGGATCGGCTCGCCGCGCTGGTCTGCCTTGGCATGGCCTTGCTGATCTGGATGACGCCGGAGCGTTGGTGGAAGGGATCAGCGCTGGCGTGGCTCGATGCCGTCGGCCTTGCCTCCTACGCGGTGTTCGGCGCGGGCAAGGCGCTTGGCTTCGGCGTCCCGCCAGTGCCGGCGATGGTGATGGGCGTGATCAGCGCCTGCGTGGGCGGGATCATTCGCGACGTGCTGGCCGGCGAACCGTCGATCCTGATGCGGCCGGAGCTTTATGTCACGGCGGCCGCGCTGGCGGCGGCGCTGGATGTCGTGCTGACGCTGGCCGGGATGCCGCGCTTCGCGTCGGCGATCGTCGCGGGCGCGGCCGGGTTCAGCCTCAGGGCCGCCGCGATCCGGTGGAAACTGGCGTTACCGGCCTATCGCGGGCTCGGCGACGACCGGTTCAATCCCTGACCAACCCGACCTCGCTGAAGGGCTTCGGTTCGGTGGGCGCGGCGACGGCGTCGTTAAGCTCGCACTGCCAATAGCCGACGTCGATCCAGCGGCCGTGCTTGTAGCCGACCTCGCGGAAGAAGCCGGCGCGGCGAAAGCCGACGGCTTCGTGGAGCGCGATCGAATGATCATTGGGCAGCGCGATCGCGCCGATCGCCTGCGTGAAATCCTGTGCCCGCAGCGTATCGACCAAGGCGGCGTAGAGCAGCCGGCCGACGCCTTGGCCCTGCACCGCGCCGGCGACGTAGATCGAGGTCTCGACGACCCAGCGATACGCCTCGCGCTCGCGGAAGCGCGTGGCATAGGCATAAGCGAGCACGCCATCGTCGTCGCCATTGGTCGCGACCAGCCAGGGGTAGAGGCCATCATAAGCCTCCATCCGCCGCCGCATCGCGCGCGTATCGGGCGCTTCGGTTTCGAACGAAGCGACCCCGGTCAACACATGCGGCGCATAGATCGCAGCGATGGCGGCCGCATCACCCGCGCGAGCGGGGCGGATGGCGATCACAGGGCGAGCTTCGCCAGGATCGCATTCATCAGGCTGACATCGCCCGGCGTCGGTTCGGCGGGGCCAAGCGCGCCGCATTCGAGGCAGCGCGCCTGGATCGCCGCCCCGTTCGACAATTGCCGCATCTCGCCAAGCACCTGGGCGAACACGGCGCGGCGCTGAGCGGCGATGCGGCTGAAGGCATCGCCCTGCTGACCGGCATCGTCGTCGTCGCCGTCGTCGCGCGCCAGCTGCATGGCCAGTTGCGACGCCCAGCTCGGCTTCTTTTCGAGATATTCGGCATGGACCTTGGCGGGGTCGAGCCCGGCGCGGCGCGCGGCTTCGGCGATCGCGTCGTTGAGGCCGCCGAAGCGATCGACCAGCCCCAATTGCCGCGCGGTACCGCCATCCCAGACATGGCCCTGCGCGATTTCGTTGACTCGCTCGGGCGTCATGCGGCGCGCCTGGGAAACGCGCCCGATGAACTGGTTATAGCCATTTTCGATGCCGGCCTGGAAAATCGCGTCGACCGTGGGATTGGTGCCGCCGACGACATCCGGCTGGCCCGAAAGCGGCGTGGTCTTCACCCCGTCGGTCGTCACCCCGATTTTCTTGAGCGTATCTTCGAACGTCGGGATGATACCGAAAATGCCGATCGATCCGGTGATCGTATTTGGCTCGGCGAAGATCATGTCGCCGGCGGTGGAGACCCAATAGCCGCCCGATGCGGCAAGGCTGCCCATCGACACGACGACGGGGAGCTTCTGCGCCTTGGCCTGCATGATCGCGGAGCGGATCTGCTCCGATGCGAAGGCCGAGCCGCCCGGCGAATCGACGCGGACGACGAGCGCCTTCAGATCCTTGTGCGCCAGCGCGTTCAGCACCGTCTTGCTGATCGTGTCGCCGGCCGCTTCGCCGGGGCCGCCCTTGCCATCGACGATGTCGCCGGCGACCGTCACCACGCCGATCGCGGCGCCGCCGGTCGGCAGCGGATGCGCGCTGATATAATCGTCGAGATCGATCGTGTTGAACGCGCCAGCCGGCTGCTTGGAATCCACGCCGGCGATCTGCGCGACGCGGCGGCCGAAGGCGATGCGATCGCCGAGCTTGTCGACCAGGCCGGCGGCGAGATTGGCCTTTGCGATGTCCCCGCCAGCGGCGAGGATCGGCTTGTCGGGCGCGGTGAGGAATTGCGCGAGCTGCGCCTTGGGCCGCGCTTTCTGCACGCCATCGCGCCACTGATCGAAGATCGCGCCGTAAAGCTGCTGATCGGCCTGCTTCGCCTCGGGCGAGGAATCGGCGCGGGTATAGGGCTCGACATAGGATTTGAACTTGCCGACCCGATAAACGTGGACGTTGACGCCGAGCTTATCGATCAGGCCCTTGTAATAGAGCTGCGATCCGCCCGGACCCATGAACAGCGAGCCGCCCATCGGGTTCATCCAGATCTCGCTCGCTTCGGCGGCGAGCCGATAGCCCGAATCGGTATAGGCCGTGGCGTAGGCGAGGACCGGTTTGCCACTGGCGCGCACCCGGCCGAGCGCATCGGCGACTTCGCTGATCGCTTCAGGATAGCCGCCGCCGAAATGATCGAGATCGAGCACCACCGCCTTGACGCGCGAATCATCCTTCGCCGCATCGATCGCGCGGACAACGTCGCGCAGGCGATATTCCCTCGGCATATCCTTGCCGCCGCTGGCGAGCTGGAACGGGCTGAGTTCGCGCGGTTGTTCGACGATCGTGCCGTTAAGATCGAGATCGAGCGCGCCATCGTGGATCGACGCCGGACTTGGCCGCGCATTGAGCGCCGCGAACAGCAGGCCGAAGAACAGCAGCATCGCAATCAGGACGAGCGCGTCCTTGATACCGACAAGAAGTTTCCAGGCGCCCCGAACCAGTCTCACCGTTGCTTACCTCTTGCTCGCATCACTCCCTGCACCGCTAACGCAAGTGAGGGCCGGAGTAAACGACCTGTATTAGCCAATCAACACGGCTGGCGAATTGATTCTGATATTCGCGCGCCGGCTGTCGGAGGGCTTCGTCGGGCATGCCAGAACCGGACGACCGGGTGTGACTCATAAGGGGCGGCTATCCGCACGGCGGCGTGATGACCGCGGTTGGGGTGGGTTCGCGACTGTCGGCTTCTAGAGTTTCTGAAGAAATAGCGGACGGACCAACAGCTATTAGCTAAGTTAGCTCAGCCGAATATCGCAAACCCGAGAAACACTAATGCCAAGACCGCCGCTATGATAACTACCGCCCAATATGTTGCCGGCTCATCTTGTCGATCGAACCCGCCGCCGCCCGCCATCGCGGTCCCCGTCAGCAGCATCCTCAAGATACCTGCAACCAAAAGAACAAATGCTGCACTTGCCGCAAATCTCATCATTTGTCTGCGCCGCGATCACGAAGAACTTCCCGCGCGGCGGTCGTTTCCCGACTGTGCAGTGCACCCTTCGCCAGCATATCGCGCAGCGTTTCAGACGAGTGACGTTCAGCACACTCCCGTCGCTGAGCAAATTCACTCGCTCGAACATCTTTTTTGTTCATCAGCCCCCTATATGCCATCCCATTCCTGTCCGCTATCAGGAGATAGCGAACGAATCTGTGAATGGCCGTAATAGGGGCGACTGGGGACTGGCCGCTGCCAGCCCCCTTGTTCGTGTCAGTCGCGCCAATAATCGTGACGCTCAGCGCCATCGAAAGCGGCCCGATTTGAGGCAGCACCGCCTGAAAGCTTGATCCCGAGCCACATGGGCATCGATCATTGCGGCCGAGCTTCTCTACAAGCTCCTTGTCACCGTTAACGAAGCGCACACCACGCTTCACGTTCGTCTCGGACGGGTAGCCCTTTCGTCGCTTAGATGTGCGCTCGAAAGCAAGATTGGTCGAGTAGATCACGATGATATGCCATGGTCGCCTCCTGTCGCTGTGGCGTCGTGTCGATAGCACGCAATATCCTTTGGATCGAGATGACGTCCACTCTCCGGATAAGCGTTGCCTTGCGCGACCGGCCGGAACTGGGGCGCAAGCCGCCAGGCCGCAGTGGCCATCAGTGGCCTACAGGCTGAGACTCCACTCGACGATCAGCCGCCATTTCTCGTCATAGCCGGGATAGGGGTCGCGGATCGGGCGCGCGGCCTCGAGCCCGAGCATCGCCTTGTCGGTGTAGCGCGCGCGCAGGCCGACGCCGGCCGAGGCGAGCGCATAATCCTGGCGCACCGCGCCCGGCCCGCGCGGCAACACGCCAAGCACGGCGCCATCGGCAAAGGCATAGACCTCGCTCTGGCCGAACGCCTTGCTCTTGAGCGGTCGATAGGCAAGCTCGGCCGAGCCGCCCGCGCCGCGATCGCCGGAGAGCAGCGCGGTATCGAACGCGCGGCCCAGCGTCTCGCCGC
>JBQCEK010000063.1:0-4094 GCA_051960335.1 Sphingomonas sp. | reverse complement strand
ACCACGCGGCGCGACCGAAAGCCGCTGAAGCGATCGGACGACCCGAGCACCCGGCCGATGCCCGAACCGCGACCGATCCGGCTGCCGTCAAATCGGCGTGCTCGCGCTATCGACGACCGTGTCCTTGCGCCAGCGAGATTGACCGAGCGTCGAAGCTGATGCGCCATCGGTCGATCGGCGCCGATCCGGCCCAGCCATAAGCTGAAATCATCGTCCGCCATGGCACTGATCCTCATCCGAAATCACTCAGATGAGGATGCTGGGAGGTGCCCCTCAAGGGCCTCCATTCTGGCTTTGCTCAAAGCCGCAGAAATGCGGGCGTTGGCGGCCTACCTGTCTAACAGTGGAGGCACGTCAGCCGTAGTGCCTCCATCAAAAACGACGTGCAGACGCCACTTTCGGCGCCTCGTGGAGGCACCGCCTTTAACTTGCCTTACCCCGTCCCCTTCGAACTCCTGCCCATAACCGCTTTTCGTCCCGGTCGGCTCAGTCGTCAGGGCGGAGCCGACGCTAGCAAATACGTCCGCCGATTCAGGCCGCAAATCGATTATTCTTGATCGAATTGCGGCCCAGAAGGACAGCCTCCATCGCCGTCCGAAACGTGCTTTCAAGGCGCGTTTCGGACGGCAGAAGATGCGTTTTGATTGCTCAAAAGATGGTCGCGCGAGCGGCGTCGAACTAGGCGCCTGCGTTACGCCGTAGCGCCTCGATCCGATCGGTGCAGACGGCATGAACCGCCTGCCCAAGGTCCTCGACGCGAGCCGAAAGCCACGCCAGTTCCTCGGCGTTGATGTGGTAATGCTTCGAGTAGCGCGCCTTCACATAGGCATCCTTGAGCTTCTCGAAGCGCGCACGATTTTCTCGCGTGTCACGTGGCCAGACATGTACCAGACGGGCGTCAAGCTTGTCGGCCTGGGTACGCAGGAAGCCAATGTTGTGAACGTGCGGCGTGTAGAAGGTGCAGACTAAAAGGACGCAGTGATAGAGCTGCTCCGTCACCTGATGCAGGTCGAACGCAGCCTGCTTTTCATGTCCTCGCCCGATTAAAAATTGAGCGCTTTCGAAGCGCTTCATCGCGTTTGGGAACCACTCTTCGAAATATTCCCGCGCCATGTCGAGCGCCTGCTGCGGCGTCTTGGGGCGCGGGTTGTGCAGCGGCTTGTCGTCGGCCTGGTAGAGCGCGACGCCGTCGCGCGCGATGTCCATGAAGAAGAATCGGCCGTGCGCGAGCGCGTCGTTCACCTCCTGAAGCGTATGGACGATGAAGTTGACCGGCGTACGCAGCGTCTTGGTGATCGTCATCTCGCGCATCAGCCGCTCGTCGGCGCGATACCAATAGGTCGCGCGGTCGGTGAGCTCATCCTGGTTGACGATGATCAGCAGGTCGTAGTCGGACTGGTAGCCCTTTTCGGTGTGCGGCTCGTCGACCCAGCCACCGCGCGCATAGCTGCCGAACAGGATGATCTTGAGGATGCGTCCCGCCTTGCGCTTGCCGGTGGCCAGCTTGGTCGCGTCGCCGAACTCTTCAAAGATAATCTCGACGACGCGCTCGAGTTCGCGCTGCTTGGCGGGCGGCAGATGATCGAGATCGGTGCGCATATTGGCGGGACCTTAGCGACTGGAACGGCGCTGCAACAGTCTTGCGGCATGCCATCTGAGCCAGACGATTGCAGCCATTCTGGCACCTGTTCCGGGTTGACGAACGACGAACCTCGCCCGGTTTGCACCGGGCGAGGTCTAGGTTATCAGCGCCGCCATCGTCGCCACCAAGGTGGCCGATAGCCGGATCGGTAGCGGTCCAGTTCGTAGAGCGCGCGAGCCATCCGTCGCTCGACCTCGGCGACCCCAAGTCCGGTCATCACCGCGATGTCCGGATAGCTCATCGCACCGACGCAGTGGGCAACGAACACGATCCGGTCGAACCTGCGAAGGGTCTGCAAACCGGCTTGCACCGTCTCGACCACCGCCGGGGCCGGCTGCTCGGCGATCATGACGCCGCCTCCGGTTCGATGATCTGATCGTCATCATTGGCCGCTTGCGGTGCGGAAAACGTCTCGCCCAGCTTGGTCAGCGTGGCAACTTCCTCGGTCCGCACCACGCTGCCGACGCCGCCACGATCGGTATAGACCGATGCCGGGAACGCCATCCAGCGCGGCACCCAGCCCTCGACCTTTTCACGGCCATTGGTGCCATCGATATGATCGACGAGGATGCCACGCAGCACCTTGGCCTTGGCGTCAGCATTGCCATCGGCAACGACATCGCCGCCGATCTCGCGAACCATCGCCAGCAACACCGCGCGGTCGCGCAATCCGTCGAGGAACGCCGCATCGGGCTGCCACACCGCCGCCATATCGACCGACAGTTGCTCGCCGATCAGGTCGGTGATGCTGCTGCGCGCATCAAGCGTCTCGCCCATGACGATCGCCAGAATGTCGAGCACCTGCGCATCGTCGAGCGTAGACAGCCGCACGAACAGCTCGGGCAGGCCGGTGTCGTAATCGTTGCCGTGAACGACGGTCGGCGCTTCGGCGTCGAACCCGAGCAATTCCAGCACCGAGCGGCGCTTTTCATCGAACGCGGCTTCGGATGCGCTGTTCTCGACGCTCTCGGTGATCGCATCCTTGCCAGCGCGCTGCGGCTCGATGCGCAGCGACCAGAACGACGAGCCGACGATCATGTGCGCGACCGCGGCCCGCAACGCTACCCCCGGCGCATCCGCCAATCTGGCACGCACGGCAGCATGGCGATGCAGATCGACATAATCCTGCATCGCGCTGGTGATCTCGGGCCGCACGGGCTTTTTGACCGTTTCGCCCGCCGCCTGCTTGCGCGCTTCCTTCAAGGTCACGAACCCTTCATGGAAGACGACAGCACCGCGCCGGCCGATCTCGACATAAACCCGCCCGCCCTTGCGCTTCGCGCAATGCTCATGCTCCCAGCGATGGAACGGCGCGCCGCGATCGAGCACCGCGACCTCCCAGCCGGCGTCCCGATAGTCGGCGACCTTCGCCTCGATCGCAGCCTGCTGCGCTGCCCAGAACGCCTCGCTGCTGGCGAAGTAGCGCTCGTCGCCGAACAGGTCGGACACGATCTCGCCGTCGAAGGCGGCAAGATCGAACAAGGCCGCGCTCACTGGAATCGTGTCGCCGCCGAACAGCCATGCCTTCAATGACTGACCAGTCGGACAATAGATGGTCGGATCGTCGAGCAGCGTCAGCCAATCGCGTTGCTGCACTTTGTTGGCGAGAGTCAAATGCCGGACGGTTGCCGCATCGATCTCGCTGCGACGGTAGAGCGAGCGGATACGCGGCAACAGGTTACCAAGCGCCAGGGTGCGCCGCACTTGAAGATCGGTGAGGCCAAAGGTCAGGGCGATATCAGCGGCGCTGCGGCCCTCGCGGATCAGCCGTGTGAAGGTCTCCCACTGCGTCACCTCGTCGGGATCGAGCCGCGCGATGTTCTCGATCAGCGACGCTTCTAGCGCGGCGGCATCGTCGCCCGCCTCGATCACCGCGCAGGGCAGCGGATCGATCTCGCCGGCTTCGGACGCCACCGCACACGCCGCCTCATAGCGCCGTCGCCCGGCCACGATCTCGTAGGTTTCGGGCGATCCGTTGGCCCGCACGATCAGGGGCACCAATACACCCCGCGCGCGCACCGAAGGCAGAATACTCATGATGTCTGCGCCCTTCCTGCCGCCGCGCATGTTGGCGCGCGAGACCGACAGACGCTCGATAGCGATATGCTTCAGTTCCATTGTTCCACTCCTTCTCTCAACCGCCGCACCCGGCGCCGGACTGGCGGGGTGGGCGGCAGGAGCGGACCGTCGGTCCCGCCGTCAGAGGCGGGCCGCACCCGCAAGGCTGCAACGAAGTGGAAGACCGGCGAAGCCGGTTGCGGCACGCCGCGGCGGGACCATAGGGAAGTGACGCCCACCCCGTCAGATCGACGCCGCAGGCACACGCCGCCGACGCACCGCGCCGGTGACGTCATGCGGGGCGCATGTCCCGCCTCACATCAGCGATCGTGACCCGACGGGCCGAGACGCCTCAGCGGCTTGGTGCCGCGCAGCGGCATAGAGCGTGGTCGTG
>JBQCEK010000062.1:0-5064 GCA_051960335.1 Sphingomonas sp. | reverse complement strand
AAGGCGATGACCTATTACGGGCGCTGGACTTACAAATATGAGGAAGCCGCGCGGCAGGGCGCGGCGGCGGCGATCATCGTTCACCAGACCGATCCCGCCGCTTATGGCTGGGGCGTCGTGCAATCGTCCTGGACCGGGCCGCAGCAGGAGCTGGACGTCAAGGGCGACCATATGGACCAGAGCGCCGCGATCGGCTGGATCCAGCTAGCCGCCGCACAGCAGCTGTTCGCGAGCGCAGGCAAGGATTTCCGCGCACTGGAACAGGCCGCCGGGCAAAAGGGCTTCAAGGCGGTGCCGCTGGGGCTGAAAGCCTCCGTCTCGTTCGACAATGCGATCGCGCGGGCGACATCGCACAATGTGATCGGCATCCTGCCCGGCACCAAGCGGCCCGACGAAACGGTGTTCTACACCGCGCATTGGGACCATCTGGGGCATTGCGACCCGGTTGACGGCGACAGCATCTGCAACGGCGCGCGCGACAATGCGAGCGGGGTGGCCGGGCTGGTCGCGCTGGCCGAGGCGCAGGCCAAGGCGGGGCCGGCGGCGCGCACGATCGCCTTCATGTCGGTGACCGCGGAGGAGGCGGGCCTGCTCGGCTCCGAATATTATGCCGAGCATCCGATCTTCCCGCTCGCCAAGATGGTCGGCGGGGTGAACATGGATGTGCTCAACACCGATGGCGCGACGAAGGATTTCGTCATCACCGGCTACGGCAAATCGCAGTTCGACGCGCTCGTCAAACCGCTTGCGGCGGCACAGGGCCGCGTCGTCGAGCCCGAGCCCGATCCCGAGCGCGGCGGCTATTACCGATCCGACCATTTCAGCTTCGCCAAGCTGGGCGTGCCGATGCTGGACGGTGGCAGCGGCGAGGATCTGGTGAACGGCGGCACCGCGGCGGGCCATGCCGCGGCGATCGACTATATCGAGCATCGCTATCACAAGCCGCAGGACGAATATAATCCGAACTGGGATTGGTCTGGCGCGGTTCAAGACCTGACGCTTTACTATCAACTAGGCCGCGAACTGGCCGATGGCGATCAATGGCCGAACTGGTATCAAGGCACCGAATTCCGCGCGATTCGCGACAAGAGCCGCGCGGGCCAATAAAGCAACAGGGCTAACGCGCGTGACACGGCTGATCCAACCGCCCGAATGGGCGCATCACAAGGCGGTTTGGATCGGCTTTCCCAGCCATCCCGAACTGTGGCTCGACGATATCGAGCCGGCACGCGAGGAAGTCGCCGCGTTCGCCGACGCCGTCCATGCCGGCGGCAGGGGCGAACGCGTGCTGCTGGTCGCCGCCGACGACGAGGCGGCCGAAGCGGCGAAAAAAGCCGCGAGCTTCGCCGAGATCGTCGTCGCGCCGTTCGGCAACATCTGGCTGCGCGATACCGGCGTGATCATGGTCGGCCGCCACAAGGCGCGCAATTTCCGCTTCAACGGCTGGGGCGGCAAATACGACCTGCCCGGCGACGACGACATCGGCGAGCGGCTGGCGGCCGAACGCGGCGGGATCGAGGTGACGACGTGCGATTGGGTGCTGGAAGGCGGCGCGATCGACGGCGACGGCACCGGCCTGGTCGTCACCACCGAGCAATGCCTGCTCAACCACAATCGCAATCCCGGCCTGAGCAAGAGCGACATCGAGAAGCTGTTGCACGACGATCTGGGCTTCACCGACGTGCTGTGGCTCGACGAAGGATTGCTCAACTACCATACCGACGGGCATGTCGATAATCTGGCGCGGTTCGTCGGCGAGCGGCGACTGGCGATTCCCGAAGCGGCCGACAACGACCCCAATTGGCTGGTCTATCAGCATGCCGCCCATCGCGCGCGCGCGTTCGGCGGGGATATCGAGCTGATCCGCGTCCCCTCCCCCGGCCGGACCATCCATGACGACGAGATCGTGCCGGCGAGCTACATGAATTTCTACATCGGCAATGCGCGCGTGGTGGTGCCGCAATATGGCGGGCCCAACGACGCGGCGGCGATCGACGCCTTCGCAGCGCTGTTTCCGGGACGCGAGGTCGTGGGGCTGCACGCCGATCACATCCTGACCGGCGGCGGCAGCTTCCATTGCATCAGCCAGCAGATTCCGGGTTAAGGGACGGCATGACCGAAATCACCGTCGCTGCGCTGCAGCTTGCCTTTTCGACCGACACCGCCACGAACATCGCCCGCGTTGGCGCGCTGGTGCGCGAGGCCGCGGGGCGCGGCGCGCAAGTGGTGCTGCCGCCCGAACTGTTCGAGGGCGAATATTTCTGCCGGGTCGAGGACGAAGGGCTGTTCGCCACCGCCCGCCCAACCGCTGAGCACCCGTCGGTGCTGGCCATGCAACACCTGGCGGACGCGCTGGGCATCTGGATCCCGACCAGCTTCTTCGAGGCGGACGGGCCGCATCATTACAACAGCCTGGCGATGATCGCGCCGGGCGGAAAGATCGCCGGCGTCTATCGCAAGAGTCATATTCCGGACGGGCCGGGCTATGAGGAGAAATTCTATTTCCGCCCCGGCAACACCGGCTTCAAGGTGTGGGATGGCCCCGAGGCCAAGATCGGCGTCGGCGTGTGCTGGGACCAATGGTATCCCGAAACGGCGCGCGCGATGATGCTGATGGGCGCCGAAGTGCTGTTCTATCCCACCGCGATCGGCAGCGAGCCGCATGACACCAGCCTGGATACCGCCCGGCTGTGGCGCCGCGCGATGGTGGGCCATGCGGTGTCGAACGTCGTGCCGGTGGTGGCCGCGAACCGGGTCGGCACCGAGCATGGGCAGACCTTCTACGGCACCAGCTTCATCGCCGACGAGCGTGGCGACATCCTGGCCGAGCTCGACCGCGAGGAAGAAGGCGTGATCACCGCGACGATCGATCTCGATCGGGTCAAGCGCCACCGCGCCGCGTTCGGCTTCTTCCGCGATCGCCGGCCCGAACTTTACGGCCGGCTGGTGCAGGATATCTGAAAGCGGATTATCGTCGCCGGCGCCGTGCCCGTTCGTGCTGAGTGAAGTCGAAGCACGGTTGCGGCCCTGCCCTTCGACAAGCTCAAGGCGACCGTAAGGAAGGCGAACTACTTCGACTTGCCGCCGACGTTGTCGCGCACGACGATCGGCTGGACGCAGCCATTGGCATCGGTGTGCTGCACGGCGATTTCCTGGCGCGCGCCCGGCTCTTCAGCAAGTGGATGGATCGACGGCGGTTTTGCCGCGTCGGCTGGGGTGATCGCCAGATTGGGGCATCGCCCGTCAACGCTTTTGACGCGAGCATCGTCATCAGCATGGGTGGCGGCGACGGCGGCGAGCGGCAGCAAGCAAAGCAGGATACGCATGAAGACCTCTCCTGTCAGGCCAACGGCTTAGCAGATCAGGCCGGGATCGTCATCCCGGTGCGGACGTCGAGTGCCCGCGCGAACACCGCCTCGAACATCGCGGGCGTCAGCCGGCCGGTGTTCGTGTTGTAGCGCGAGCAGTGATAGCTATCGATCAGCACGCGGCCGTCGGGCAGGCGATGCTCGGCAAGATGGCAGAACCGCGCCTTGGGCAACCGGCCGCCAAGCGCCTTCACCGCCGATTGATGCGCGATCTGGCCGAGCGCGATGACGACGCGCACCTGGGGCAGCGCAGCGAGCGCGGATTCGAGAAACGGGCGGCAGGTGCGGATTTCTTCCGGCGTCGGCTTGTTCTGCGGCGGCAGGCATTTCACCGCGTTGAGGATGATCGCCCCCGAAAGCCGCAGGCCATCGTCCGCCCGCGCCTCATACACGCCATCGCTGAAGCCGAAGCGGGCGAGCGTGGCGAACAGCAGATCGCCGGCATAATCGCCGGTAAACGGCCGGCCCGTGCGATTCGCACCGTGTTTGCCGGGCGCGAGTCCGACGATCGCCAGCCAGGCGTCGGGATCGCCGAACGCATGGACCGGCGCATTCCACCAATCGGGATGCTCGCCGCGCACATCGTGACGAAAGGCGACGAGCCGGGGACAGCGCGGGCAATCGTGCGGCGGCTCGGTGGCGGGCAGCGGGCTTGGCGGAAACATGGCGCATCGATAGGCAGGCGCGCATGACGGCTGCAACCCCGCCCGCGCGCTATGCAATCGCGATCGGATCGAATCGCCCCGGCCGCCACGGCTCGCCGCGGTGCGAAGTGGTGGCCGCGATCGCCGCGCTAGGCGGCGTGGTGGCGACCTCGTCGATCATCGCCAGCGCACCAATCGGCCCGTCGTCGCGGCGCTTTGCCAATGCCGCGATCATCATTGAAAGCGACGAGGCGCCCGACGCGCTGCTCGCGCGGCTGAAGCGGATCGAACGCGATTTCGGGCGGCGGCGCGGGCGGCGCTGGGGCGCGCGCGTGATCGATCTCGACATCATCCTGTGGTCGGCCGGTTGCTGGTCGAGCGTCGCGCTGACCATACCACATCGAGCGTTTCGCACCCGGGATTTCGTACTGACGCCGCTGGCGCAGATCGCCGGCGACTGGCGCGATCCGCTGACCGGGCTTTCGATCGCCCATCTCGCCCATCGCGCAAGGCGGCGTTGACTGGCGGCGCGCACGACAATAGGGCCGACCCGTCTGGTGCGGGTCCGTAGCTCAGTTGGTAGAGCAAGCGACTTTTAATCGAGAGGTCCCGGGTTCGAGTCCCGGCGGACCCACCAGACGCTTCCCCTCCCTGCCCTGACGTTAAGCGTGAAGCGGCGACGGCTTGTCGTCGTTGACCGGCAGCAGCGTATCCATCCGTTCGCGCACGCGGCGCTCGTAATCGGCCAGGCTCTGCGAGCGCGGGCGCGTGGCGGCGAGATCGGTGATCACCGCTTCCTTGATTCGATTGATGGCGTCCGCGCCCAGCAGATCGGCGTCGCGAAGCTCCTTGAGCAGCTGGAACAAGCCGATCGCCGCGCCCGAGGCGCGAATGCCGATCGCTTCCAGATTGGCGTGGATACGTTCGTGGTCGTTCACCATCGTTCCTCTCCCCTGCATTTATGCACCAGCGTAACGCGCCGCGGCGGCACCTTGCAATGTTGGAATATGTTCTATTTATGTTCCCGTCCTCGTCGAGGGAGGACGAGCAAT
>JBQCEK010000061.1:0-9208 GCA_051960335.1 Sphingomonas sp. | reverse complement strand
TGCGCATCGATCAGTCCTCAATTGTGAAGTGAGGACCGACCAGTTATCGTCGCTGTCGATCAGCGGCAACATGCTGCAATCTCTTGAGACTTCGCCGTCCCGAGATTGATGAAATCTTTCGAGGGCGCGCTTATACGTCGTGCCGACGTGCGCTTTTCAGTGTAGCTGGTATGTCGCCATGGCAATCTACCATTTCTCCGCCAAAGTCATCTCGCGCGCCGCCGGCTCGTCGGCGCTGGCGGCTGCCGCCTATCGTTCCGCCTCGCGACTGCACGACCAGCGTCTCGATCGCCATCACGACTTCTCGAACAAGGCAGGCGTCGTGCATTCCGAGGTGCTGCTGCCCGATGGCGCGCCCGAGCATCTGCGTGATCGCGAGCGGCTATGGAATGACGTCGAAGCGGCCGAGGTCAGGAAGGACGCACAGCTTGCGCGGGAGATCGAGTTCGCCATTCCGCGCGAGCTCGATCAGGCTGAAGCCGTTCGCCTCGCGCGCGACTTTGTCGGGCGGGAGTTCGTCGATCGCGGCATGGTCGCCGATTTGAACGTGCATTGGGATATGGGCGCCGACGGCCTGCCCAAGCCACACGCGCACGTGATGCTGACGATGCGCTCGGTCGATGGCGACGGGTTCGGGCCCAAGATGCGCGACTGGAACCGCACCGACCTCCTCGAGCATTGGCGCGAAGCGTGGGAGCAGCACGTCAACACCCGGCTCGCCGAGCTCGATATCGACGCGCGGGTCGATCACCGGTCGCTGGAAGCACAAGGCATCGATCTCGAGCCGCAGCACAAGATCGGTCCGGCTGCGAGCCGGATGGTCGCTGAGGGGTTGGCTTCCGAACGGCTCGTCGAGCATCACGCCATTGCTCGCGCCAATGGCGACAAGCTGCTGGCAAACCCGGCGCTCGCGCTCGATGCGATCACGCGCACCCAGGCAACGTTCACGACGCGCGATCTCGCGATGTTTGTGCACCGCCATAGCGAGGGGAAAGAACAGTTCGACCGTGTGATGGCGGCGGTGCGCGCATCGCCCGAGCTGGTCGCGCTGGGCAAGGACGGGCGCGGGCATGACCGGTTTACCAGCCGCGACATGATCGCGACCGAGCAGCGGCTCGAGCGGGCCACCGCCCGGCTGGAAGCAGCGCGGCGCCACGGCGTCGCTGAGCAGCACCGCAAGCTCGCACTCGCGCGCGCGGAGATGCGTGGGCTGGTGCTGTCGAGCGAGCAGCGCAGCGCATTCGATCATGTCACCAAGGGAAAGGGCCTGGGCTTGGTGATCGGCTATGCCGGCACCGGCAAGTCGGCGATGCTTGGTGTTGCTCGCGAAGCTTGGGAGAGCGCCGGTTACCAGGTCCGCGGCGTCGCGCTGTCGGGCATTGCCGCCGAAAATCTCGAGAGTGGTTCAGGCATAGCATCGCGGACCATCGCGAGCATCGAGCATCAATGGTCCGAGGGTCGGGAGCTGCTGACCAATCGCGACGTGCTGGTGATCGACGAGGCCGGCATGATCGGAACGCGGCAGATGGAGCGCGTTTTATCGGAAGCCGAACGAAGCGGTGCCAAGGTGGTGCTGGTCGGCGATCCCGAGCAGCTTCAGGCGATCGAGGCAGGAGCGGCGTTCCGCTCGGTGGCCGAGCGGCATGGCGGCGTCGAGATCACCGACATCCGCCGCCAGCGTGAGGACTGGCAGCGTGATGCCACGCGGTATCTCGCGACCGAGCGGACCGGCGAGGCGATCGGCCTGTACGATCGCCATGACCGCATCCACAGTGTCGAGACGCGCGATGAGGCGCGTACCGCACTGATCGAGCGTTGGGATCGCGACCGGCACAATGCGCCAGGCGCGTCGCGGATTATCCTGACGCATACCAATGACGAGGTCCGTGCGCTGAATATTGCCGCGCGTGAACGGCTGCGCGCCGGCGGCGAACTAGGTATCGACGTTACGGTCGCCACCGAGCGTGGCGAACGCGCGTTCGCCAGCGGCGACCGCGTCATGTTCCTGCGCAACGAGCGCAGCCTGGGTGTGAAGAACGGCACGCTCGGCAAAGTGCAGTCGGTCACGCCGACCCGCATGGCGGTGCTACTCGACGACGGTCGCGCAATCGCATTCGACATGAAGGATTATGCCGCCGTCGACCACGGCTATGCCGCGACGATTCACAAGGCGCAGGGCGTAACGGTCGACCGCGTGCATGTGCTGGCGACACCGGGGCTCGACCGACATGCCGCCTATGTCGCGCTCTCCCGTCATCGCGACAGCGTCGACCTCCATTATGGTCGCGATGACTTCGCCGATCGACAGGCATTGACGCGGGGCCTGTCGCGCGAGCGTGGCAAGGACATGGCGTCAGACTAGACGCGCGCATTTGCCGATCGCCGGCAGATCGAGCTGCCCCAACCACCGCGGAATCGGTTCGCGGGGCTCAAGCTCAGGTCGGTATCTCCGCCACAGCGGCAACCAGCGACAGTCGAACGCACCATCACGCCGACGCGGGATCCGACCCCAACGGTGACCCGCGAACCACAGCCAGACCTTTCGTCAGCGGTGACCCGGCATGGGCGCGTCGTGCGGGCGATGCTGTTCGCGCAGTCTCTTGGAGACAAACCCACCGTCGAGCAACACGCCGAGTGGGCCGACAGCCGCGCCCAGCTCGATAAGGCCCGACCCGATGGCGCGCGAGATCTTGAAGCTGCGTTTGCCCACGATCGCGGGCTGATCACCGAAGCGTCCAAGGGGCAGACTCGGAACGCCATCCAGGCGATGCAGCTTGAGGCGGAGATGCGGACCAATCCCAACCTTCGCGCCGACGTGTTCGTTCGGCGCTGGCAGGCGCTCGAGCGTCAACGCCGGCTGCTCTTGGACAGGCACGAAACCACACGCGCCAACACGCTGGGCGACCGGATGATCGGCATGGCCCAAGGCCTCGAGCGCGATCCGCAGGTAGAATCGCTGCTGCGTAACCGACGCGTACAGCTGGGGTTGCCGGCGCACTCGGTCGAGAGCGTCGGCCGGGCGCTTGGCGAGATGATTGGTCGTGGGCGAAGCAGGGGGCTTGGCATCGGGATGTGAGAGGGCAGGGGCTCGGCGTGCGAGACCTGAAACAAATGTCTGGTCTGTCGGACAATCCGGAACGGCGCCTATTGGGATAGCGGACCCCCCAGACGGCGAGCCAGCGTGTCAGCTTCGCGCCCTCTTATCCGACGTTCCGACGGCCGAGCGCGGCTCCCGAAACCCGCCGGTCCGCTCAGCTGCGACCGACGACTGTTGGGCGTCGGTTAAACGGCTCGTTCTGGGTGGAAAGGTGACAGGCAGCTATCGGGAACAACACGCTCAAAGCGGCCGTTCCGTTGAGCATAGACTCCGCGCACGTTATATGCCTGGGATGTACGAAATTACGACGAGCCAAATCCCTTACGATGCTGACGACCTAAAGATGGTCGGTCACTTGGCGCAGCCTCTGGGCAAAGGACCTTGGCCGGCAGTGTTGATCGGTCACGATGGGGTTGGTCTAGATGATTACCAGAAGGGTCGTGCAGACGATCTCGCAGGGCGCGGCTATGTTGCGCTCGCGATGGATTATCACGGCGGCGAAACGTTTTTCGGCAACCCGGAAGCCATGCTTGCGCGAACGTTGCCGTTGCTCGCCGACGCGGAGCGGATGCAAGCAATCGGTCTCACCGCGCTGAATATTCTGCTGGCGACGCCCGGCGTCGATGCACAGTGCATCGCGGCACTCGGCATTGGTGCTGGCGGTCTCTTTGTTCTTGAACTCGTTCAAACCGGCGTACCCTTTGAAGCCGTCGCCCTTATTCACCCCGCCTTGCCGCAGCCGGGTGCTTATAATTGCGGCGGTGTGGCCGGCGCGTTCCTGCTGATGACGGGATCTGAAGACCCGCTGTGCACACCCGAGCAGCTGCTGGCGTTTGGTCGCGTCCTTCAAGCCTCCGGGATCGATTGGCGTGCGAACGTCTTGGGCGGAGCCAAGCATGCGTTCTGGGCGCAGCCGACGAATACCGATGGATCGCCTAGTGGTGGAACCGACCACGTCGAAGCGACTGTGCCTGGTGTTGGCTACCACCCCGAGAACGCCAAGCGCGCGTGGCAGGGAGTGCTCGATCTATTCGCCGAGAGGCTGCCGGCACCAGGTGCCCGTTAAGGCTCGGCAGCTTTTTGACGCGATCTGCTTCAGTCGCCAACGACCGAAAATGGGGCGGAATCGGCCATAGCTGCGCGTCTGACGTCCAAGCGACAATCGAGCCGCTCAGATTTCAACCGTCATCGGCTTGCGTAGAGCCGCCACCCCCTCATCCCGATCAACGTCGCTGCGCGGCGCAAGCGCCCGGGCCGCGACCTGCCGGACCAGGAGCAGCAGCGCCGCGCCCGCTGCGACGACCACGGCATGCATCGCCCAGAACGATGGTCCGGACATCGTCGTTAGGAAGCCGCCAAGCCAACCGGCGAGTGTCGTGCCGACGAAGATGCTGAGCGAGAAAATCGAGATCATCGTAGCTGAAATCTGCGGTGGCGAAACGCGCGAATAGAGCGCCATGCCAACAGGATAGAGATTGGCGAAGCCGATGTCGTTGACGATGTGGAAAGCGAGGCCCCAAGCTAGGCTGACCTTTCCGTGCGGTCCAACCGCGATCACCGCCGCCGCCAGCACCAGCGGCGCCAGCGCCGAGATCGCCGCTCCGATGACCATCTTGGTAATTTCGGCGGGATCGCCGCGACGGCGATCATACCAGCGCCAGAACATCACCGCACCAAACAGGCAGCCGGTCGAGATGAACGCGTCGAGCGACAACAACCACGATACCGGCATGACGTGGCCGAAGAACCGCAACTGATAATGGGCCTCGCCCCACAGCAGATAGGCGTTGAAGATCTGCTGATTGCCGACGAACGTCAGCGCGATCGGCACGAGCAGCGCGATCAACAGCAGCACGGTGCCGCGCTCTTGGCGGCCTAGTGGCGGCCGGACAGTTCGCTCGGCTCGCACCGCGCGCGGCGGCTCGGCCGGCATCCAGCGGCGGCCGGCGAGATAGACCACTAAACCTAGCGCCATGCCGGTGCCGGCGGCGATGAATCCGTAACTGAACCCGGCTTCCTCGCCCAGCGTGCCGCACACCAGTGGCGCGGCGATGACGGCGACGCTGACAGCCATCGCGTAGATTTGGAAGGCATCGGCACGCCGCGTGTCGCCGGCGGTGTAGAGCTCGCCGATTTGGGCACGCAAATTGGCGTTGAAACAGCCCGCACCGACCAGGATGGCGGCGAGTGCGATCAAGAACGTCGCGTAGAAGCTCATCAGGAAATGTCCCGCTGTCATCAGCACCGCGCCGGTGATCAGCGTCGGAGTGCGGCCGAGCCAGCGATCCGCAACGAAGCCGCCGATGATTGGCATCGCGTAGATGATGCCGCCGAACAGGCCGGTGATCGCAGTGGCGGTCGCGGTCAACGTCAGCGGTCCGTAAAGCGTTTCCAGAAATGCGTGAAACGCGGCGAACCCCCAGACCTGACCAACATGCTGCGGCTTGAGCAGCTCATTAGCCATATACAGCACAAGCAGCGACTGCATGCCGTAGTAGGAGAAAGCGGTGCCGCCCTCGGAAAAGGCGAGAAAACCGAGTCCGCGCGGATGACCGAGAAATGAGCGATCGTGGCGATCGACGGTTTGGGCCTTCATCTCAATTGCTTATAAGGTCGCATAGCGGGGCGCAAATTCAATATCGCCAGCCTCGAGCCCAAGAGGGCGATGATCCATCTTTGTTTCCCGATTCGGTCAACCGCTGTTCGCCTGAGAGCATTTAAGCTGCTGGTTGCACAAGAAGGTCAACAATGCGCCCTATAATCGGCCGTTCGCGCGCATAAGTTTATTCGCAAAAGCTGACGCCCCTGGGTAAAACTGAAATCCAACTCGCTGCGTCGTGCACAGCGCCTTGATAGGCAAGGTTTCCCGATGCGTATCGCGAGCGCGGTTGGCCCGGACACAGCGAAGTCGTATGCTTATCGAATGACTGAGCATGCGGCTTACCGTCGGTGACATTCGATCAGGTCGCGATCCTGGCGCTGCTGGCGTGCATGTTCGCCGCCTATGCCGTCGAGCGCTTTCGGATCGAGCTCGTTGCTCTCAGTGGGCTTGCGATCGCTTATCTCACCGGGCTGGTTCCGCTGACCGGCGTATTCGTCGGTTTCTCGAATCCGGCGGTGATCACCGTCGTCGAGATCCTTCTCGTGGTGTCGGTGCTGGCGCGGACGCGGGCTGTAGAGAGCTTTGCAATGCTGATCGTCGGACGTGCTGGCGGTGAGCGCGCGGTGCTGGCAGTGCTGTGCGTAGTCGGGGCGGCCGTATCGGTATTCATGAATAACATTGGCGCGCTGGCGCTGATGTTTCCGGTAACGCTGTCGGTCTGCAATCGGTTGGGAATCCCTTCGGCGCGGATGCTGATGCCGCTGTCCTTCGCGACGCTGCTCGGCGGCATGGGCTCGCTGACGGGAACGCCCGCCAACCTCGTGGTCAACGAATGGCGGATCGCGCAGACGGGTGGCAGTTTCGGCTATTTCGATCTTGGCTCGGTTGGCGGCCCGGTTGCCATAGCGGGCATCGTCTGGCTGGTCCTGGTGGCCCCCCGGACGCTGCGCCGCCACGGCATGGAGACGGCGTCGCCGGAAAGTGCACCGGGTCACATGCTCGTCGAGTTGCATGTGGCACCGAAATCGCCGCTGATTGGGCTCTCACTGACGGGGGCGGCCGAGCGTTACGCGGTCGAGGTGCACCGCGTGATGCGTGATGGCGCACATGTCTTTGCGCGCCGCGACGATATCATCCTATCGGGCGGCGACACCCTGCTTGCCGAGGCCGATCTCGAAAACCTGGAAGCACTTCAAGCCTCGGGTGCAGCATCATTCGGCGGGCGTGCGGCGGAGCGGATCGAAGCCGTCGTCACGCCCGAAAGCTACCTGATCGGTTCTCGCATCGAGGATGCCAGTGCGCTCGAGGAGCATCGCGTAACGGTGATCGGTCTGGCCAGCCGGCGACGGCGAATCGAAGGCATGTTCGGCGACTTGCAGATCGGTCTGGGTGACGTACTGCTGCTCGCCGGCGACCGACAGGCGATGCGCGATGTCGCGAACGACGCGGGGTTGCTCGCGCTGTTGCCGCGCAAGACACTCGGCGCGCGTCCCGATGCGTTTCGCAGCGCCGCGATATTCGCTCTGGGGGTGTTCGTGACCGCAATCGGCTTGGCGCCACCGGAAATCGTCTTCGGTGGCGTCGTTCTCGCGATGGCGTTAACGGGATCGCTGCGGCTCCGCGAGGCGTTGCAGGACGTCAACTGGACGATCGTCATCCTGCTCGCCTGCATGATCCCGCTCGGCACGGCGGTGCAGGATACCGGCGCCGCCCGAGTGATCGCCAATGCGATCGTCGGTCACCTCGATACGACGCAGCCGTGGGTCGTCACGGCGACGATCCTCGTGCTGGCGACAGTGATCACGCCGTTCGTGGACAATGTATCGGTGGCGGCCGTGCTCAGTCCCGTCGCCGCAGGCGTGGCGAGCCGTGCAGGGATGCCGGTCGAACCGCTGCTTGTCGCCGTCGCGATCGGCGCGTCGCTCGATTTCCTGACGCCGTTTGGCCACCACAACAACACGGTGGTGATGGGCGCGGCAGGCTATCGCTTTACTGACTTTCCTCGGATGGGTCTCCCGCTCGTCGGATTGTCGCTGGTCGTGGCGATGATCGCCCTATGGCTATTCTGGAACTAGCAATTTGCCCTCGACGCGCCGAAGGAGTAACCTAGCGCCCAGCTAGGAAATCAGATGATCTCGAACAAAGCGAAATATGCCTTCCGCGCGCTGCTGGCGATTGCGGCCTCATCGGACCGTCAGGCAATGGCGAGCGCCGAGATCGCCCAGCGCTACGCGATTCCGCACAAGTTTCTCGAACAGATCCTCGTCGACCTGAAGAAGGCGGGCATCCTCGACAGCCGGCGTGGCAAGAACGGTGGCTATGTCATGTTGCGACCCGCCGACACGATAAGCTTTGGAGAGGTATTGCGCCTGTTCGAAGGGCCGCTGGCACCGTTGCCGTGCCTGTCGCGTCAATCCTACCGCCGCTGCGAGGACTGTATCGAGGAGTCGCGCTGCGACATCCGCCGCGAGTTCGGCCGCGCCTATGATGCCTACCGCCGGGTCCTCGATTCGCGAACGCTCGCCGACGCGCTCGACGGCGGATACGGTCAAAACGACGATTTTCTGCGGCGGAGCGCCTGAAACCAACGTCTCTTGTAATTCCCTATCCAAAAGGTAGGGTATATAGGCTTTAAACGAGCCGGAGACGAAAATGACTCGAACAGTCGGTAAGGCAACGGGAGCCGAGCTTCCCCGTCGTCGTGTAGTCGTCGGGCTGCTCGCCACGGCGGCCGGCATGGTGATGATGGCGGGCTGCACATCGAAGTCGGGCGCGGACAATCAGACGGCCGGCGCCACGATCCACTTGCTGAACGTCTCCTACGATCCGACGCGCGAACTCTATAAGGACATCAATGTCGCCTTCGCGCAGCAGTGGCGGGCCGAGCACGGGCAGAGTGTCACCATCGACATGAGCCATGGAGGCTCGGGCAAGCAGTCGCGGGCGGTGATCGACGGACTGGGCGCCGATGTCGTCACGCTGGCGCTGGCCTATGACATCGACGCGATCGCGCAGAAGACCAAGCTGCTCAATCCCGAGTGGCAATCGCGTCTGCCCGACAACAGCGCGCCCTACACGTCGACGATCGTGTTCCTGGTCCGCAAGGGCAACCCCAAGCATATCCATGACTGGGGCGATCTGGTGAAGCCGGGGGTGCCGGTGATCACGCCCAATCCCAAGACCTCGGGCGGGGCGCGGTGGAATTTCCTCGCCGCCTGGGCTCATGGCAAGAAGGTTGGCGGCTCCGACGCAGCGGCGCAGAAATACGTCTCGCAGCTGTTCGCGCAGGTGCCGGTGCTCGATTCCGGTGCGCGCGGCGCCACCACCACGTTCAGCGAGCGCGGCATCGGCGACGTGCTGCTCGCCTGGGAGAACGAGGCGTTTCTGGCGCAGAACGAGCTCGGCAGGGGTAAGTTCGACATCGTCGTGCCGTCGATCTCGATTCTCGCAGAGCCGCCCGTCGCCGTGGTCGACGGGAACGCGGCCAAGCACGGCACGACCGCCGTAGC
>JBQCEK010000060.1:0-2284 GCA_051960335.1 Sphingomonas sp. | reverse complement strand
ATGGATGCGGCAAACAGGTCGCTTCGCGGTCGCGTTCCCGGCGCAGAAGCCGCAAAAACGCCGCCAGAGGCTCCACTTTCTCCACTTCCCGCCGAATCCGGAGGGGGGGCGCCTGCTGCTTTCGCCTGAAAGCTCGGTGCAGACGCGTCGTTACGACGCGAGTCGCCGCAGCGCGCCGAGCGCCTGATCCAGATTGCCGGTGGTGCGCGTCGGCCGAACGGGGCCCTTCATGCCGCGCTCCAGCCGGTCGAGCAGCGCGTGGATCGTCGCCGTCGGTTCCATCTCGGCCGCAAGCGGCGTGGGATCGAAGGTCTCGAACCGATCACCGGGATCGATCAATTGCGGCCGCTCCAGATGGACCAGCGGCGCCACGGGGCGCACCGGATCGAGCGGCACGTCGCGCATCGCATGGGGATCGAAGGCGGCGAGCGGCTGATCCAGATCGCTCGGCAGCGGCCGTTCCGGCTCAGGCGCGGTCGGGATCGCCATCATCGGCACGCCGAGATCGCGATTGGCCATAACCGGCGGACGTGGCGGCGCATCCGGATGAGCATCCGCGCGGCGAAGCACGGGAAGATCGAAGCGTTCGCGTTGATCGCTGATCCGGCCGATTTGCAGCGTGCGCTTGCCGATCGCGATCCGCGATCCCAGCATTACGATCGCGGCGATGCCTGCGCCACCGATCACCGCCAGCAGAGCGCGCGCGGTGGCGCCCAGCGGCGGCGCGGCGGCGGCGATCACGGTGGGCATGCGGCTCGCGCCGTCCAGCGAATCGAGCATCGCGCCCGGCAGCGCGGCAACGGCAATCACCACGCACAATCCGGCGCCGGCGCCGGCCACGATCGGGATCGGCAGGGTCAGGCGGTGGCGGCGGAAATACGCGAACATATCGAATCCGTTGCTGCGGCGCCGATGAGCGACCCATAGACCGGGCCATAGCGCGAAATATTTGACGACCAGTTACGCTCGGCCTCGACGAAGGCGCGGGCGCGGGCGCGCCGATCGTCCCAGCCGCTACGATCGGCGAGCAGACCGCCCAGCGCCGCCGTGATCGCTTTGGGGTCGTTCGGCGCGAACAGCGTGCCGGTATCGCCGTCACGAATCAGTTCGCGGTGGCCGCCGACGTCCGATGCCGCCACCAGCCGACGCTGCGCCATCGCCTCCAACGGCTTCAGCGGCGTCACGAGTTCGGTCAGGCGCATCGCCTTGCGCGGATAGGCAAGCACATCGACAAGGCTGTAATAGCGCTCCACCGCGTCATGCGGCACGCGCCCGACGAAACGGATACGATCGGCGACCGGCGACGCGGCGGCCTGCGCGCGCAACCGCGCCTCCTCCGGACCGCCGCCGACGAGCAGCAGCTGCGCGCGGGCTCGATCCGCCACCAGCATGGGCATCGCCGCGATCAGATCGTCGAGCCCTTCGTAATCGTAGAAGCTGCCGATGAAGCCGATCACTTCGTCGTCGAGGCCCAGCTCGGCCGCCAGCGCGGCGTCTCGCGGCGGGGGATCGCCGAACAGCGTCAAGTCGACGCCATTGGGCGATACCATGATCTTGCCGGGATCGACGCCGCGCCCGATCAGATCGTCGCGCAGCCCTTCGCAGATCACCGCGACGGCATCGGCGCGGTTGACCGCCCAGGTTTCCACCGCCTTGGTCAGGCGGTAGCGCGTCGATCCTTCCCGCCCCGTGCCGTTGCCGACGGCGGCATCCTCCCAGAAGGCGCGAATCTCGTAGAGCAGCGGCAGCTTGCGACGCCGCGCGACCTTCAACGCCGCCAGCGCGTCCAGCACCGGGGAATGCGCATGCAGTACATCGGGCCGAAACGCCTCCGCCACCGTATCGATTCGCCGCGCGAAGGCGCCGATCTCGCGCCACTCGGAAAGCGGGGAAACGCTCGGTCTCGGCAGCGCAGTGCGGTAAAAGGTAAGTCCGTCGATCGTCTCCACGGCCGCCGGCGCTTCGCCGTGGCGCGGCCCGGTGACGGCGGCGACCTCCCACCCCATCGCTTGCTGCGCCTTCAGGATCGCGCGGGTGCGAAACGCATAGCCGCTGTGGAGCGGCAGGCCGTGATCGAGAAGGTGAAGGATGCGCATGACGGCGGGCTTCTTGCCCCATCACTGTTTAACGGCGCGTCAACCGGATCGGCCTAGACCGCGCATTCATCCATGCGGTTCAGCGGAAGGGCAAAGCGGCCAGCCATGATCGACAATTTCGCGCTCGGCCTGACGCACGCGCTGATGATGCTGGCGGCGTTCCTGCTGCTGCGCCGCCCCGATCTCGA
>JBQCEK010000059.1:0-2814 GCA_051960335.1 Sphingomonas sp. | reverse complement strand
GACACAGGTTTCTTCTACACGCCTTCGGGCGTCCGCTTGCGCCAGCATATCAAGCGGAACGCTGGGCCCAACTGGCTTCTGCTGCCCGGCGGCCCGGGAATTGGTTCGGAAAGCCTTGCCGAACTGGCCGACGCGATGGTGGCAGGCGCCCTGCCAGGCTCGATCTGGTTTGTCGATCTTCCGGGAGATGGTTCGAATCGAATGCCGCAGGGCAGCGATGTCGATCCCTTTGCGGGCTGGCCGCAAGTGGTAGTTGAGGCAGCGCAGGCTCTGCCCGATGTCATCCTAATTGGCCATTCTACCGGCGGAATGTATCTACTGGCCACGCCAGAGCTTGAACCGCACATCGTCGGCCTCGCGTTGTTCGATACCGCGCCAGATGCAAGCTGGCATCCACGCTTCGTGGCCATGACCCAGCGCGACCCGCTGCCAGCGGTCGAGGCAGCTACCGCGATCTATGAGCATAACCCGCAAGATGATGCTATCGCCGCTATAGCGGTGGCATCGGCCCCGTGGAATTTTACACCGGAAGGCGTGGCAGCGGGCCGCGCGCTGCTGGCGCGTATGCCCTATAACAGTGCAGCGGTCATCTGGTCCGACCGGCATTTCGACCACATCTATGCGGCATCCTGGTGGCCGTCAGAAGTGCCCGTGCTGGTGCTGGCCGGCGAACACGACCGCATCGTCTGGCAGGGCGGATGGGAGGACCCGCAATTCCACACCCCCAATGCCTTTTTCCGACAGGTGCCGCGAGCTGGGCATTTCCCCTGGATCGAGAACCCGCTTGCCGTGGTCCGGGCACTTGCCGAATTGGACAGCAAACGATGAGATCATGCCTAAGAGCCGCTTTTGGCACGGTGGCACCAAGCCCGGGGACTAAACCCGAAGACCGCCCATTTAGGATGTGGGGCTGAACCTAGTCCCCCCTTGAGGGGGGTGCCTGCAATTCGCCTTGGCGGCCAGATTCTCGCTCTCGATCATCGAGATGGGAGCGACCGATGGAAATTCCGCACAAATGCGATTGGTCGAGGCATGCGTCGCCATGACCGTCGATTGGCGTAGTGACGATGCCTATCGAGGTTTGCGTGCAGCCGGAAGATCGGCGCTCGCCTGGGAGGTGCTTCGGCGCGATCCCGACTACCCTTCGGCAGCACGAGCGGCCGCGACTATCCTGCCAGAGGCGGCGCCAGATGCGTTTGTCGCCCGTTGGGGGCTGTATTTTCGCGGAAGACCCGGACAGGCCTTTTGACGACGCGTGCATAATTTGGAGCGCTGCCGTCGATCCGACGGTGTTGACGGTCTCGGCCTGCGCTGCCGGCGACGGCTTTTTCGACCTGTCCGGGCAATCCTATTCGGTTGCGATCGATCGACGCGGCCAGGAGCATGTCGTCGCCCAAACGCCGAGCGGCACACTGCGTCTGGACGTTGTTTCGGGAACTGTTCTTTCCGGCCCGGTTACGCTGCGCGTGCATTTGGACTGCACAAATATGATCCTGCCGAGGCTATCGGGGCTTGATCGCCTGCTGCGGTTAATCGGTATTCGCGACCCAGGCCGTCGACCGCCACGTGCAGATACGAGACTGGTGCGCCTTGTCGAAGCGCTTCGCGTTGCCGATGCCTTGGTCGATGGCGCGAGCCTCACGCAGATCTCCGGATCGCTTCGCGGCGCGCAATGTGCTTCCGGCGATTGGCCCGGCGATGGTGAAAGCATTAAGTCGTCTGCTCGACGCAAGGTCGCTCTCGCGCGGCAGCTCACCGCGAAGGGACCAGCAGCGATTATGAAAGGAAGAATTTAGGCTGGTATTGGCGCCAGGTAGGCTTCGCTCAGCCCCCTGTGGCCAGTGCTCTTCGTCTGGCTCAAGTTCCGGGAATTGAAGGAGCAGACGTTCCTCCTGATTCTTGGCTCTGAGGCTCTGAGCGAACGAGCTTCATCGGCGGGCCGCCTTCGACGATGGTGCAACTCGCAAAATCCGGCGCGAACTCGACCGTGATCCCCATCGATTCAGATCGAAAGCGAGTCGGCGATAATGCGACGAGCCGCTCGGCGGCGGGGGCGCCAACGAGCCTTGCGAATAATCCGTCCGGGCGCGCTTCAAGGTCAACCTTGAGATCGCCACCCTCGAAGTGTCCGGCCGCTTTGGACAATTCGGTAAACGACAGCGTCTTCTCCTCGGCGGCCGGCGCAGCGATCTCCGGCCAGCCATAATCGGTTGCGATCGCGCGGACGACATCCGCAATAATTCGCCTGCCGTCTCCGCCATTGGCGAGGACGACGATGCCGTCGCCCTTGCCGACATAGGAAACCATGAAGGACTCGAAGCCGGGGTTCACGCCGTCATGGCCGAAGCGCGGTGCCTTGCCAGGCCACAGGGCGACGCCGAGCCCCCAATTGTCCTTGACCGGCGTCATCATCGTACGCGTCATGGCGGGCGAGAGGCGATGCCCCTTCTTGCCCGTGGCGGAGGCCTGCAGGTCGATCAACAGACGCGCGAGGTCGCCGGCGGTCGTCCACAATCCCGCTGGCGCTAGCTCCGGTAGAACGTCGTAATTGCCGGGGATCGGTTTGCCCCAAGCGGAGCCGAACGCCATGTCAGCGCGGATCTCCGGCGATGGCGGCATCGCGAACGCGCTGCGCGTCATGCCGAGGGGGCCCAGCACCTCGCGCTGTGCCAGCTCGGCGAAGGACATTCCACTCACATCCGTAAGCGCGAGCTGCGTGACCAGATAACCACCGCCGGAATATTCGAACTGGGCGCCTGCCGGCAGCACGCTTCGGACGGGCGGGCCGTCGGCACCATCCAGGAGCTGAACCGT
>JBQCEK010000058.1:0-10934 GCA_051960335.1 Sphingomonas sp. | reverse complement strand
GGCGAGCAGCGCGGGAAGCGCGGGATAGCCGCCGAAGCCGATCACCGCCTCGGGCCGGAAGGTGCGGTAAAGCTCCACCGCCATGGCGCGGCCGGCGAGCACCTGCCGCGCGCCCTTAAGCCAGCCGATCGGCCCGCCCGCCATCCGGCCGGCAGGGAGGATATGCGTCTGGACCTCCTCGAACAGTCCGGGGAAGCGCACCCCGCGCTCGTCCGAAACCAGCGCGACGCGGTGGCCGCGGCGGGTGAGCTCGGCGGCAAGTGCGGCGGCGGGGACCATGTGGCCGCCGGTGCCGCCAGCGGCGAGGACGAAATGGCGTTCGCGAGTCATGCCTCACTCCATCGCACGACATAGGGCGAGCGCGTCAAGAACGGGTTTCGCCGGGTGAAGGCGAGCAGCAGCCCCATTCCGATCGACAGCGCCACCATCGACGAGCCGCCATAGCTGATGAACGGCAGCGTCATCCCCTTCGACGGCGCCAGCCCCGTGTTGACGAGAATGTTGATCGTCGCCTGCGCGCCGAACTGCGTCGCCAGGCCGGCAGCGGCGAGGAGGCGGAACTCGTCCTGTTCGTCGAGCAGCTTTACGAACACCCGGATGACCAGCGCGAGGAACAGCAAGGCGACCAGCGCGCAGGCGATCAGCCCGAACTCCTCACCGATCACCGAGAAGATATAGTCGGTATGCGCCTCGGGCAGCTTGAACTTCATCACGCCGCCGCCCGGACCGGTGCCGAAGACGCCGCCCGCCGTCAGCGTCGCGTGCGCCATATCGGTCTGATAATGGTCGATCTGCGTCAGATCGTTGTCGGGGAACAGGAAAGCATCGATCCGCACACGCGCCGTCGAATAGAAGGTATAGGCCGCCAGCAGCCCCACGGGCACGCATGCGATCAGCGCCACCAGCGTCCGCCAGGTCGTGCCGGCGATCATCAGCAGCGCCAGCCAGACCGTCCCGAAAATGATCGTCTGCCCGAAATCGGGCTCCATCATCAGCAGCACGCCGATCGCGCCGGTCAGCGCCAACGTGATCGGCATCACCGGCAAATCGCTATCCTGCGCACGCAGCGACAGCAACCAGGCGGTGGTGACGATGAAGAAGGGCTTCAGAAACTCGGACGGCTGGAATTGCCCGATGCCGACGCCGAACCACCGTTTCGCCCCATTCACGGCGGAGCCTACAAACGGCACCGCCAGCAACAACACCACGCACACCACGCAGCCAAGAATCGCAAATCGCTTGGCCGTATTGATCGGCAGCATCGAGACGACGAACATCACCGGCAGCGAAATCGCCACCCAGGCAAGCTGCCGCCAGAAATAATAAAGCGGCGCGATGTGCCGGTGCTCGCCCGAATAGCGCACCGCGCTGGCCGGCGAGGCCGCGGCCACCGCGATCAGCCCGATCGCGATCAGGAACAGCGCGATCAGCAGCAGCACGCGATCGATATCCCAGAACCACATCGACAGCGGCGTTGCGTCGCCGCGCCCGCCGCGCGGCTTCATCCGTGCAAGAAGGCTCGCTCGGTCGGCGGTCGCGTCGGTCATGCCAGCCTCTCCACCGCGGCGCGGAATGCGTCGCCCCGTGCTTCGTAATCGCGAAACTGGTCGAACGACGCGCATGCCGGGGACAACAGCACGGTATCCCCTGCGCGCGCTTTTTCCGCCGCCGCCGTCACCGCTGCGTCGAGCGTGCCGCTCTCATCCACGGACATGTGCGGGCGCAGCAACGCGGCGAACCGCGGCCCCGCTTCGCCGATCGTATAGGCATGGACGACGCGATCGAAATACGGCCGGCATGCGTCCAGATCATCGCTCTTGGCCAGGCCGCCCAAGATCCAGTGGACCCGATCGAACGCGCCGAGCGCCGGCGCGACGCTTTCGGGATTGGTCGCCTTCGAATCATCGACATAGGCGACGCCGTGGCGCTCGCCGATGCGCTGCATCCGGTGCGGCAGGCCGGCGAAGGTTTCGAGGCCCCGATCGATCGCATCTTCGGTCACGCCAAGCGCCTGGGCGGCGTTGATCGCGGCGAGCGCGTTCTGCGCGTTGTGTGGGCCCCGCAAGCTCGGCCAGCGCGATTGATCCATGCACACGCCGGGGGCGATCTTGGTGAGATGTTCGCCGCGTGCCGACAGGCTGCGCGCGATCGCCGCCGAAGGCGCGTCGCCGATGCCGATGATCGCGGCGTGCTCGGGCGACTGCATCGCGAACAGCCGCGCCTTGCTGTCGGCATAAGCTTGGAAATCGGCGTAGCGATCGAGGTGATCGGGGGTGATGTTGAGCAGCACCGCGACGTCGCAATCGAGGCTCTGCGTCAGGTCGATCTGGTAACTCGACAGTTCGAGCACATAGACGCCGCCCTCGGGAAGCGGCTCCTGCCCGAGGATCGGCAGCCCGATATTGCCGCCGAGCCGCGCCGGGATGCCCGCGGTTTCGAGGATGTGGTGGATCAGTGCGGTTGTGGTGGACTTGCCGTTGGTGCCGGTGATGCCGACAACCTTTTGCGGCGGCAGCTCGGCGCGGGCCTGGGCAAACAGCTCGATGTCGCCGATGATCGGCACACCCGCGGCACGCGCCTTCGCAGCGATCGGGTGGGTGTTGAGCGGGACGCCCGGCGAAACGATTACCGCCTCTAAGCCGCTGAGCGTATCGAACTCCTTCAGGGTTAGATCGACCTCATCGAGATCGACGGATAGCTCTTGAACGGAATCGACCAGTGCCTCGCGCTTGTCGTCGTCCGAATCCCACGCGGTAACGCTGGCACCACTCGCGATTAACGCTCGCACTGTCGCCACGCCCGACCTTGCCAGACCGAGGACCGCGTAGCGTTTGCCGCGCCAGGCCGCGCTGGTGATCACCTGAGCTTCAACGTCGACAGGCCCGCCAGCGCCAAGACCAACGCGATGATCCAGAAGCGGATCACGACGGTCGGTTCGCTCCAGCCGAGCTGCTCGAAATGGTGGTGGATCGGCGCCATGCGGAAAACGCGCTTGCCGGTGCGCTTGTAGAAGAACACCTGGATCACCACCGACAGCGCCTCGACGACGAACAGCCCGCCGATGATCGCCAGCACGATCTCGTGATGTGCGGTCACCGCGATCGCGCCGAGCGCGCCGCCCAAAGCGAGGCTGCCGGTATCGCCCATAAAGACGGCGGCCGGCGGCGCGTTGAACCACAAGAATGCCAGCCCCGCGCCGGCGATCGCGCCGCAATAGATCGCCAGATCGCCCGCCCCCTCGACATGCGGGATACCCAGATAATCGGCGAACTTCACGTTGCCGACCAGATAGCTGATGATCATGAAGGCCACCGCGGCGATGATCACCGGCATGGTGGCAAGGCCGTCCAGCCCGTCGGTCAGGTTCACGGCATTGCCGAAGGAGACGATCACGAAGGCGGCGATGACGATGTAGAACCAGCCGAGATCGATCGACACGCCCGTGACGAACGGCAGATACAGGTGCGTGCCGTTCTCATGCGTGATCAGCGCCGCTGCGATCCCCGCGATGGCGAATTCACCGAGGAGGCGAACCTTGCCGGAAACGCCCTTGTGGCTCGCCTTCGTCACCTTGTCGTAATCGTCGAGGAAGCCGATCGCGCCGAACCCCAATGTCACGAACAGGCATGCCCAGACATAGGGATTGGCCAGATTCATCCACAACAGCATCGACACCGAAACGCTGGTGAGGATCATCAGGCCGCCCATCGTCGGCGTGCCGCGCTTGGCGAGATGGCTCTGCGGCCCATCGTCGCGGATCGGCTGGCCCTTGCCCTGGCGGACGCGCAGCCAGCCGATGAAGCGCGGGCCGATCAGCAGACCGAGGAACAGGGCGGTGGCGACGGCGCCGCCGGTGCGAAAGCTCAGATACCGGATGAGGTTCAAGAGCCCGACGAAGTGCAGGTGGTCCGCGATCCAATACAGCATTTACGTCTTTCCACCCGCCAGCCCGGCGACGACCGTGGCGAGTCCCACTCCGTTCGACCCCTTGATGAGAACCGCATCGCCGGGCGCCAGCATCGCCTTCAGCCGATCGCGCGCGGTCATCGCGTCGGGCACATGGACGAAATCGACCGTCCCCTCAAGCGCGTTCGCAAGCGCGCCCATCGCTTCGCCGACGAGAATGACCATTTGAGCGCCGCTTGCCCGCACCGGCTCGGCCAACCCCTGATGGAAGGCGCTGCTGCCCTCCCCCAGCTCGTACATGTCGCCAAGAACGGCGATCTTGCGGCGCGCCTGCTCTTCCCCGAAGACGGCGAGCGTCGCTGCCATCGATACCTGATTGGCGTTGTAGCTTTCATCGATCACCAGCGCTTCGCCGCCATCGACGCTGGCCATGAAGCGCGCGCCGCGCCCCGCGATCCCGCCGAGTTCGGCCAGCGCCAGCCCGGCGAGCGCGAGATCGCCGCCGGCAGCGCGCACCGCCGCCAGCACGGCCAGCGAGTTCGACACCCAATGCGCGCCGAATTGCGAGACGGTATAGATGAGTTCCTCGTCACCACGCCGCGCGGTGACGAACGTGCCGCGCGGCGTCCGCATCGTCTCGATCGCGCGAACGTCGGCCGCCGGGTCCCTGCCGAACGTCACGATCGTCGCCGCGTGCGGGCGCGCCGCGGCGATCAGCCGATCGCGGTGCGGGCTGTCGTAAGGAATGATCGCGGTGCCGCCGGGCTCCAGTCCCTGAAAGATCTCGCCCTTGGCGTCGGCGATCGCGCTTTCATCGGGGAAGAACTCGCTGTGTGCCGGGGCGATCGCCGTGATGATGGCGATATGCGGCCGCACCAGCCGAGTCAGCCGGGCTAGCTCGCCGGCATGGTTCATGCCCATCTCGAACACGCCGAAACGGCATTCGCGCGGCATTCGCGCCAGGCTGAGCGGCACACCGGTGTGGTTGTTGTAGCTTTTCACGGATCGATGCGCGCAGCCCGGATCGTTCCGGTCCAGCGCGGCATAGAGCGCTTCCTTGGTGCCGGTCTTGCCGACCGATCCCGTCACGCCGATGATCGTCCCCCCGGTTCGCGCCCGCGCCGCGCGGCCAAGATCGTTCAGCGCAGCCGTCGTATCCGCGACAAGCACATGCGGGTGCGGAGTCGATACGCTGACCACCGCACCCGCTGCTCCCCGCTCGGAGCTCTGATCGAGATATTTGTGACCGTCGGTCGCTTCGCCCTTCAAGGCGATGAACAGGTCACCGGGGCCGATTTCCCGCGAATCGAAGGCGACTCCATCGCAGGCGAAGTCTGTCGAGGCCGTACCACGCGTGGCGGCGGCGATTTCCGAGGAGGTCCACAGGCTCATGCCGCCGCCTCGCGCGCGACCGTCACATCGTCGAACGGCAAGGTCAGATCGCCGATCACCTGGCCTTGCTCATGCCCCTTGCCGGCCAGCAGCACGATATCCTCCGGCCCGGCCATATCGATCGCCGCGGCAATCGCCTGGCGACGCCCGCCGATCTCGATGGCGTCTCCGGCGCCTTTCATCACCTCGCGGCGGATCGCCGCGGGATCTTCGGTGCGCGGATTGTCGTCGGTCACGATCACCACGTCCGCGCTCGCCGCGGCGACCTGCCCCATCGGCTCGCGCTTGCCGGTATCCCGGTCGCCGCCGGCGCCGAACACCACAATCAGCCGGCCGGCCGCATGCGGCTTCAGCGCCGCGATCGCCGCCTCCAGCGCATCGGCGGTATGCGCATAATCGACATAGACCGGCGCGCCGGCGCGGGTGATCACCGCGCGTTCCAGCCGCCCGCGAACCGGCGCCAGCCGCGACAGCGCCTGCAGCGTCGGCGCGATTTCTCCGCCCGTCGCGATCACCAGCCCGGCCGCCGTCAACGCATTGGCCGCCTGATAGGCGCCGATCAGCGGCAGGTTGACCTTGTGCTCGCGCCCCTCGGCCTCGATCACCAGCCCCTGCCCCAGCAGCGTCGGCGCGCGCGACACCAGCCGCAGCGTCTCGCCGCGCGTGCCGACGGTGATCAGCTTGTTGCGCCGCTCGCGCGCCAGATCGATCACCCGCGCGGCATATTCGCTGTCGGCCCAGACCACCGCGGTGCCGTCGGGATCGAGCACTTCTGAAAACAGCCGCAACTTGGCGGTGAAATAATCCGCCATGTCCTTGTGATAATCGAGGTGATCCCGGCTCAGATTGGTGAAGGCGGCGGCGCGCACCGGCAATCCTTCGGTGCGATATTGCGACAGCCCGTGGCTCGATGCTTCGAACGCCAGATGAGTAACGCCCTCGCGCGCCAGGCCGGCGACATTGGACAGGAAGGTGACGATATCCGGCGTCGTCAGCCCGGTGGTGACGCGGTCGTCGGCGGTCGTCACGCCCAGTGTGCCGATCGAGGCGGCGTGATGCCCCGCCATCCGCCACAGCTGCCGCGTCAGCTCGACGGTGGATGTCTTCCCGTTGGTCCCTGTGACGGCGGCCGTCACCGGCGGGAATGGCGCAAAGAATTTGGCGGCGAGCTGCGCGAACAATTGCCGCGGATTATCGTCGATCAGCTGCACGGCGCCATCGACCGTAACTCCAGGCCGAGTCACCACGGCGATCGCGCCAGCGGCAACCGCCGCGCCAATGAAATCCTCGCCATTGACCCGGCTGCCCTGGAACGCGCCGAACACCGTACCGGGCGCCACCTTGCGGTGATCGATCGCGAAGCCGGTCACCGTCGCCGTCTCGCGTCTGCCGGTGAGATCGCTCAGCTTCACTGGTCTTCACCATTGCCGACGGCATCGCTGCCCGGCCCCTTCCACAACAGCGGCACCAAATCCGATTCGTCGATATCCTTGGTCATATCGGGCCATACGCCGAGAAGGGGGCCGATACGCTGGATCACGCGGTTGGCGACCGGCACGGCATTCCATGCAGCGGTCGTCCAGCCATAAGTCTGAGGGGTGGCGTGCGGCGCATCGAGCATGATGACGACGACGTAGCGCGGGCTATCGACAGGAAACACAGCGGCGAAGGTCGCGACGTTCCGATGCTTGTCATAGCCCCCGGCATCGGCGATTTCGGCGGTGCCGGTCTTGCCGCCGACCCGATAGCCCGGCGCATCGGCCCGGCGCCCGGTGCCGTTCATCACGACGAGGCGCAGCAATTGGCGCACCCGATAGCTGGTCGCCGGCGAAATCACCCGCTCGCCAGCGGCTGCCTGCCCCGTAGCGACCTTCAGCAATGTCGTCGGCCTCCAGATGCCGCCATTGACCAGGGTCGCATAGGCGTTGGCGAGTTGCAGCGGCGCGATCGCGATACCGTGGCCGTAGCCGGTCGTCATGGTCGTCGTGCGTGCCCAGTATTTAGGCCACAGCGGGCTGCCCTTCTCCTTCAGTTCGATATCGGGGCGCGTGTCGAAGTGCATCTTGTGAAAGATGTTCTTCATGCCCTGTTCGCCGATCAGATCGGCGATGCGCGCCGTGGCCACGTTGGACGAATAGATCAGCGTCTCTGGAATGTTGAGCCAGCGTTTGGGATCGCTGGGAAGATCGTGGATCGTAAAGCGCCCGACCTGAAGCGGCTTGGTGGCATCGAAACGCCGCGCCATCGAGGTCACGGTGCCGCTTTCGATCGCCTCTGCCATGGTGATCGGCGTGAAGGTGGACCCGAGCTCGAACACGCTCTGCGTGGCGTTGTTGCGCAGCTGATCGGGCGTCGCGTCCTTGATCCGGTTTGGGTTGAACTGCGGCATGGAGGTCATCGCGACGATCTCGCCGGTATGGACGTCCTCGACGATGCCGACCGCGGCCTTGGCCTGGAAGGTCTGCATTGCCGCGCCAAGCTCGCTTTCCACCGCGGCCTGGACGCGCGAATCGATCGACAGCGCGATCGGCTGCCCCCGCGACTTGGCATCGAGCAGCCTGCCGTCGAGCGCGCGCTCCATCCCGAGCGCGCCGTGGCCGGTATAGTCGACGAAGCCGAGCACATGATCGGCAAGCTTCGATTGCGGATAGAGCCGCTCGGGCTCGCGCTGGAAAACGATCGCCGGCTCGCCGATCGCGTTCACCTTTTCAACGACGTCGGGAAGCGCGCGACGCTCAAGATAGGTGAAGGGGACATTCTGGGTAAGCTTGGCGTAGAAATAGGACTCATCATGCGTCGGGATCAGCGCCGCGAGCTGCCCTGCAATCGCGCGGCGATCACCGATGATGTCGCGCGGATGGACGCCGATCGACCATGCATCGATGGTCCGTGCCAGGGGCGCGCCGTTGCGATCGACGATATCGGCGCGAAGCGGCACCAGCGCCGCGGCGGCATCCCGGCTTGTCGGCGGTTCGGTGAACACCGCCAGCCAGGCGAGCCGCATGACGATCAGCAGCGCCGCCGCCCCGAACAGCAGCAGCAGCATCATCAGCCGGGCGTGGCTCGTCGCGAGCAGCGCGTGGCGCTTGCCGGAAAGCTGCCGTTGCGGCAGCGGTCGGGCGAGCATGGCCGTCAACGAAGCGACGCCGTTTCCGCTCGCGCACCGCTCATCAGGTCACCCAGCGTCGAATCGCTCAGCAGGCGGCGGTCGAGCATCGCCACCGCCTGCGCCTTGGCGCGATCGACCGCCGCCATCCGCACCGGCGCGGCAACACGCACGACATCAGCGGCGACATGCGCCGTCGCGGGCTTCGCCGCGGCCATCATCACGGTCGCCGGCTGGCTCGGCTTCGGCTCGGCCGGCGCCGAAGTAGCGTCAGGCTGCGCGGCGTCCGTCGGCAGCGTCGGGATCACCAGCGAGGCCATCTGCACCTGAGCACCGCCCGGCGCGTTGAAATCGAGCGAGGCAAGCGCTTGTTCATTGGGAACATATTGCGCCGGCGTGGGAGCCGTCAGCGCCAGCACGTCGCCGTTCCAGCGCTCCAGCTGCGCCAGGTTCGCGCGCGTCGCAAATTCGGTCTGCAACGAGCGAATGTCGTCCTGCGCGCGAGCGATTTGGCCATCGACGGATTCAAGCTTCTTTCGTTCGACCGAAACTTGAAGCGACACGAGATAGAAGGCGAGCGCGACGATCACGCAGACCGCCAGCCAGCCGAGCCCTTTCAACCGATAGGTTGCCGTCATCGCCCTTCCCCTTTCTGCCATGGCGCCGCCGCCGTTCGCCGCGCCACGCGCAAAGTCGCCGATCGTGCGCGCGGGTTGCGCGCAATCTCGGCCTCGCCGGCGCGCACCGCGCGGCCGACCGTTTCAAAACTCGGCGCCGCCACCGCGCCCGTTTGCGGCAGATGCCGCGATCCCCCCGGCGCCGCGCCCGAGCGCTCGCGCAGGAAGCGTTTGACCATCCGGTCCTCGAGGCTGTGGAACGTCACCACCGCCAGCCGGCCGCCGGGTTTCAGCACGCGCTCCGCCGCCGCCAGCCCTGCCGCCAGCTCGTCGAGTTCGCGGTTCAAATGGATGCGGATCGCCTGAAAGGTCCGCGTCGCCGGGTCCTTCTTGTCGTGCGGGCGATAGCCCAGCGCCTTGCGCACCACATGGGCCAGTTCGGCGGTGCGCGTCAGCGGCCGCGCCGCGACGATCGCCTTCGCCACCCGTCGCGACCGGGGCTCCTCACCATATTGATAGAGGACGTCGGCAATTTCCTGCTCGTCCGCCTCGTTGACGAAGTCGGCCGCGGTCTCTCCGGCCTGGCTCATCCGCATGTCGAGCGGCCCATCGGCCTGAAACGAAAAGCCGCGATCGGCGCGATCGAGCTGCATCGACGACACACCGATATCCATCGTCACGCCATCGACCGGCGCCGCGTCGAGCGCGACCAGCTCGTGTTCCATCGCCGAGAACGGCGCCTCGATCAGCGCCAGCCGCCCCTCACCGTCGCGCACCAGCGTTTCACCCTCGCGGATCGCATCGGGATCGCGATCGAAGGCGAACACCGTCGCCCCCTTGGCGAGCATGGCGCGCGTATAGCCGCCCGCGCCGAACGTCGCATCGACGTGGCGCTCGCCGGGCAGGATGGCGAGCGCATCGATCACTACATCGACCAGGACGGGAATGTGCGGCGCATCGGCGGCCGTCGCGTCGAGGGCGGTCACAGCGTGATCCCCTTTTCGGCCATGAAGAAGCGCGCGGCCGCCTTTTGCACCTCGGTCGCGCTATCGCAGTCGATCAGCGTCTTCGGATCCCAGATTTCGAAGAAGTCGAGCACGCCCCAGAAAAAGGCATGCGCGCCGATCTGCGCCTGAAAGCGAGGAAACGGGGGCAGGATGAACCGTCCGCTCGCATCGAAAGGCAGCGATTCGGCAGCGCCGCCGCCCTTGCGCTTGATGTTGTAATCCACATCGCCGTCAGCCGCAGGCTGGCTGAGCTCGCGCGCACTGAGCCGCTCGGCCAGGTGAGCGGTGTAGCGGAGATCGTAACCGATCAGGCAGTTCTCGCGGGGGTGAGTCGACAAGATGAGCTTGCGGACCGGCTTGCCCTCGTCATCGCGGGGATTGTTGGCCTCGACGCAAGCGCGCAGCGACGAAGGAACGGCGACGCGCCCCTTCTCGTCGACGGCTTGCAGCCCATAGCCCTGATACAATTCCCGATCCGACACGCCCACCTACCTCGGCAGCGGCGCGCACGACTTCCTGTTCCGAAAAACGGCCGATCGCCGCCCTTCGGTGAACGCATTTCGCGAACAAGGAGCCTGCCCCCTCTGTCCGTAAATGAAATACCAAGGGTTTGCCGGGGATGCAACGGGAGAAATGGGGATTTGGCGGGCGAGTGCATGCAATAACGGGGTAGAATTCGGGCAGACGGGACGCAACAAGCACAGTGTTCCCGCCCCGTTCTTCGCGAGGCCGCCAAAAGTTATCGGGAAGAAAAACAGCGCGAGTCGCGCGGCCGTCAGTGGCTGGGCGCCGCTTTCGGTTCCTGGGTGAGGATCGGCGGCGGCACGATGATCATCTGGTTGGCCGCAGCCGCACTGTTGGCGTCGGGCGCGCTCGGCGCGACGCCGAGTTCCGCCAGCGGCTCGC
>JBQCEK010000057.1:0-7831 GCA_051960335.1 Sphingomonas sp. | reverse complement strand
AGCCCCGCGAGCGTCAGCGCCGCCACCGCCGCGCACGGGCCGGGGATCGTCACCACCATATGCCCGGCCGCACGCGCATCGCGCACCAGCTTGTAGCCGGGATCGGAGATCAACGGCGTGCCGGCATCGGATACCAGCGCGATTGCCTCCCGCCCCATGCGCGCAACCAAGCCGGGCCGCACGTGTTCGGCACTATGATCGTGATAGGGTGTCATCGGCCGCTTTACCCCGATATGCTGGAGCAGCTTGGCGGTCACTCGACTGTCCTCGACGGCGATCAGATCGGCGCGCGCCAGCACGTCCGCTGCGCGCGGCGAAAGATCGCCGAGATTGCCGATCGGGGTGGCAACGATATAGAGACCGGGCGATAGTGATGTGTTCATACGGGGAGTAGTCATGGCAGAGGCGGTGGTGCAACGGCAACGGGGCCTTTCATTACGACGGTTCGTCGTGATTGGAGGAACGTCGCTTGTCGCTGCCTGTTCGACGGTGGTGCCGAAGGGCCCGCCGCCGCCGGTGACCGGCCCCGTCGAGCATCGGCCGACGCAGACCGGCCCGGTTCGCGGCGGCATACCGATCGATAACGATCGTGATCGCGTCGCGCTGCTGGTGCCGTTGACCGGCCCCAACGCCGGCGTTGGCAAATCGCTCGCAAATGCAACGCAAATGGCCTTGCTCGATACCGGCAGCGCCAAGGTGCGCATCACGACATATGATACCAACGCTGGCGCCGCGCAGGCCGCCGATCGCGCGCTGGCCGATGGCAACAAGCTGATTCTCGGCCCGTTGCTCGCCGAAGACGTGCGTACGATCGAGCCGATCGCGGCGCGGGCACATGTGCCGATCGTCACCTTCTCAAATGACGAAAGCGTCGCTGGCGACGGCGTGTATCTGCTCGGCTATGTGCCAGCGCAAGCGATCGACCGGGTGGTCGATTATGCCCACAGCCGCGGCGTCGCCAATTTCGCGGGGTTGGTGCCCAATGGTCTCTACGGCCAGCGCGCCTCCACCGCGTTCCTGCGATCCGTGGAGGACGCAGGCGGGCAGGTGGTGTCGCTGCAAACCTATGACCGGAGCAACGCCTCGGTAAGCGGCGCCGTGACCCGGCTGGCGAAGAATGCCCCCTGGGGCGCGGTGATGATCGCAGATAGCGGTGCGACCGCGGCGATGGTCGCACCGATGGTCAAGAAGGCAGGGGGCGCCGATACGCGGCTGCTCGGCACCGAATTGTGGAACAGCGAAAGCTCGATCGCGTCTAAGGCGTCGTTGAACGGCGCCTGGTTCGCCAGCGTGCCGGACGAGCTCTACCGCCAATATGCCGTCAAATATCGCAGCCGCTTCGGCTCGGCGCCCTATCGCTTGTCGAGCCTTGGCTATGATGCGGTGCTGCTGACCGTCCGCATTGCGCGCGACTGGCGGCCGGGCACCGATTTCCCCGAATCCGCGCTGCGTGATTCCGGCGGATTTTCCGGGATCGACGGCGCGTTCCGGTTTGGGCGGGACGGCATCGCCCAGCGTGCGCTCGAGGTGCAGGAAATCCGGAACGGAACGACCGTGGTGGTGTCCCCAGCGCCCAGCGGGTTCGGCAAATAATCGAGGCAAGCGGTTGATCGGCGTCGATCGGCAGGATCAGCCGTCCGAATCGCTGATCTCCCGCAATATCGCGTCGAGTACGGGCATGCCGGATTCGGTTACTCGCAGGCGGTCTTCGTTGTGCACGATCAGGCCGGTGCTCGACAATCGATCGATCGCCATCTGATCGAGGATGATTGCCAGATCGATGCCGCGGCGTTTCAAGGCGGCTATGTCGATTCCTTCGTCGAGCCTCAATCCCATCACCAGCGCCTCGGTCGCGCGGTCGCGGGCGCTCAAGGCTTCCTCGGCTTGCGCGCCGTGGCCGTTGCGCGCGACGGCGGCGATCCAGTTTTCCGGCTTGCGGTGGCGCGTCGTCGCCAGCGCGTGACGGCGGCCGTGCGCGCCGGGGCCGATGCCGACATAGCCCGAATACCGCCAGTAGCTCAGGTTATGGCGGCTTTCCGCGCCGGCGCGGGCGTGGTTCGACACTTCATAGGCCGGCAATCCGGCGGCGGCGGTTTGCGCGCGCGTCGCTTCGAACAGGTCGGCGGCGGTGTCCGCATCGGGGATCGTCAGCCGTCCAGCGGCAGCCTCGGTTGCGAAGCGCGTGCCCGGCTCGATCGTCAGCTGATAGAGCGAAAGATGCTCGGTGCCGAAACCGATGGCGCGCGCCAGTTCGGCCTGCCATGCCGCCAGTGATTGGCCGGGCCGGGCGTAAATCAGATCGAAGCTGACGCGGCTGAACGTGGCCTGCGCCTTGTCCAGCGCTGCCAGCCCCTCGTTCACGTCATGCGCGCGCCCCAGAAAGATGAGCGCCTGGTCGTCGAGCGCCTGCAGGCCGAGCGACACGCGATTGACACCCGCCGCTGCGATTGCGGCGAAGCGCGCCGCCTCCACCGATGATGGGTTGGCCTCCAGCGTGATCTCGATGCCGGGTTCGAAGCCCCAGGCGCGCTCCGCTGCCGCAATGATCGCCGCCACCGTTTCGGGCGGCATCAGCGATGGGGTGCCGCCGCCGAAGAAGATCGAGCCGAGCCGCTGCCCCGCCGTTTCGCGCGCTTCATAGGCGAGATCGGCCAGCAACGCCTCACGCCATGCGACCTGGTCAACCTCGGCGCGAACATGGCTGTTGAAATCGCAATATGGGCATTTCGAGACGCAGAACGGCCAATGGACATAAAGCGCGAGCGAGGGCGTTTGGGAGGCGTTCATTCTGGGTGCGATATGGCGCGTTCGGACAGGCGGGGGAAGGGTATGCGATTGGTGCTCGGATTATTGGTGCTGCTGGCGGCCTGCGCGCAACCTGCGCCGCAACAGCAAGCCCCGCAGCGCGTGGTCGAACCGCGCGCCTTCGAAGGGCAGGCGCCTCGCGACGATGCGTTGCTGAAATCGACGCTGCTATCGCGGCAGAATGTGGCGCGGGCGAAGGTCGGTGTTCCGCCGCTGGTGTGGAACGATGCGCTCGCCGCGGACGCGCTGGCCTATGCCCGGCAGATGGCCGCGACCGGGCGCTTCGCGCATGCCGATCAACCGCAGGGGCCGGGCCGCGAGGGCGAAAATCTGTGGACCGGCACGCGCGGCGCCTATCGCTACAGCGAGATGGTCGATGCCTGGGTGGCGGAAAGGCGCTATTTCAAAAACGGCGTAACGCCCAATTTCAGCACGACCGGCAATTATGAGGATGTCGCGCATTATACGCAGATCATCTGGCGCGGTAGCACCGCCGTCGGCTGCGCGCTGGCGAGCAGCGCGAGCGACGATTACCTCGTCTGCCGCTACAGCCCGCCCGGCAATGTGGTGGGGCAGAAGACGCTTTAGCGTCAGGAGCCCTAGAGCACCGCGCTGACCAGCTGCCGGAACGCGTCCGCGCGGTGGCTGATCGCGTGCTTGGCGGCGGGTTCGATCTCGCCGAACGTCTGGTCACCGCCGTTGGGCAGGAACATGGCGTCGTAACCGAAGCCCTTGTCGCCGCGGGGCGGCCAGACCAGCGTGCCGTCGACGCGCCCTTCGAACCATTCGACATGACCATCGGGCCAGGCGAGCGCCAGCGCGCAGACGAAATGCGCGTCGCGGCCGGGATTGTCGCCACTCGCGGCGATCGCATGCTCGACGCGGCGCATCGCTTCGTTGAAATCGCGATCCTCGCCGGCCCAGCGCGCCGAAAAAATCCCCGGCTCGCCGCCCAGCGCTTCGACGCACAGGCCGCTGTCGTCGGCGAGCGCCGGCAGGCCGGACAGGTCCGCGGCCTGGCGCGCCTTCAATTCGGCATTGGCGACGAAGGTGGTGCCGGTTTCCTCGGGCTCGGGCAGCCCGAGCGCACCGGCGGAGACCGTTTCGATGCCGTAGGGCGCGAGCAATTCGCCGATTTCGCGAACCTTGCCGTCATTATGGCTGGCGATCACCAGCTTGCCGGGCGCGAGCTTGCGGATCGCCTGCGGTTCCTTGCCTTCGCCGCTCATCGCGCAACCGCCTTTTCCTGGGCACGGAAGATTTCGGTGCAGCCCATTCGTGCGAGGCGGAGCAGGCGCAGCAAGCCCTCCTCGTCATAGGTCGCCCCCTCGGCCGTCGCCTGCGCTTCGGCGATATTGCCGTTTTCGAGCAGCACGAAATTGGCGTCGGCGTCCGCGTTCGAATCCTCGTCATAATCGAGGTCGAGCACTGGCGTTCCCTTGTAGATGCCGCAGCTCACCGCGGCGACCTTCTGAGTCAGGGGATCGGCGCTCAGCTTGCCGTCGCGCATCAGCCCGTCGATCGCCAGCCGAAGCGCCACCCACGCGCCCGAGATCGCCGCGGTGCGGGTGCCGCCATCGGCCTGGATGACGTCGCAATCGAGCGTGATCTGGCGCTCGCCGAGCAACTTTAGATCAGTGACGGCGCGAAGCGATCGGCCGATCAGCCGCTGGATTTCCTGCGTGCGGCCAGATTGCTTTCCCTTCGCCGCCTCGCGATTGCCGCGCGTGTGGGTGGCGCGCGGCAGCATGCCATATTCGGCGGTCACCCAGCCTTCCCCCTTGCCACGCAGCCACGGCGGCAGCCGTTCTTCGACGCTCGCGGTGACCAGCACACGAGTGTCGCCGAACCCGATCAGCACCGATCCTTCGGCGTGGCGGGTGAAGTGCGGTTCGATGGTGATCGCACGCATTTGATCGGGGGCGCGGCCGGATGGGCGCATGATAGTCTCCTGAAGGTGTCGTCACGGCACCTAGACGTGTGCGGCACGCTGCGCCAGTCTTGGCGTCTGCAGAGGCGCGGCTTTCGGGGTCGAGGCGGCAATGTTGAGCAAGTGGGGGAGGCTTCCTAAATGAATGGCATGGTGGCCCAGCCCATGATCGAATTGACCGACCGCGCGCGCGATGTGTTTCGCGTGGTGGTGGAATCGTATCTGGAATCGGGCGCCCCGGTCGGATCGCGGACGATCTCCAAACTGTCGGGGCTCAACCTCTCACCTGCCTCGATCCGCAATGTGATGCAGGATCTGGAGGAATTTGGCTTGCTGGCGGCGCCGCACACCAGCGCCGGGCGGATGCCGACCGATGTCGGGCTGCGACTGTTCGTCGATGGCATGATGCAGGCGCTCGAACCCTCGGCCGATGAACGCGCGGCGATCGAATCGCGGCTGTCGCGCGGCGGCGGCCCGATCGAGGAGGCCTTGGCCGCGACCACCGCGGCGCTTTCCGGCCTTTCGGCCTGTGCCGGGCTGGTCTTTGTGCCCAAGCGTGAGCTGACCCTCCGCCAGGTGGCGTTCGTGCCGCTGTCGGCAGAACAGGCGATGGCGGTGCTGGTCGGCGAGGACGGGGCGGTCGAAAACCGCGTGTTCGATCTGCCGCCGGGCGTGGGAGCGTCGGCGCTGGTTCAGGCCGGCAATTACATGACGGCGATGCTATGCGGGCTCACGCTGGCCGAGGCGCGCGCGAAGATCGAGCGCGAAATCGCCGCCGAACGGGCCGCCCTCGATGGCGCCGCGTGCGCCTTGATCGAAAGCGGGCTGGCGATCTGGAGCGAGGATGGCGATCGCCGGCCCGTGCTGATCGTCCGCGGGCAGGGGCGGCTGATCGACGCGGCCGCCGCCGCCGATCTTGAACGCGTCCGTGATCTGCTCGATGATCTGGAAGGAAAGCAGGAGATCGCGCGGCTGCTCGATCATGCGCGACAGGGCGATGCGACGCGTATCTTCATCGGCGCCGAGAACAAGCTGTTCGCGCTGTCCGGCTCCTCGGTCATCGCCAAGCCGTTTCGCGGCGCCGATGGTCGTGTGGTCGGCGTGGTGGGCGTGATCGGGCCGACACGGTTGAACTATGCGCGGGTTGTGCCAATGGTGGATTTCACCGCTGCCACGCTTGCGCGATTGATGACGTAAAAACACGGAAAGAAAGAAATGATCGAAGACGACAAGCTTCAGGACAGTGAAGATCTCCGCACGGAGACGGCGGAGGAAGCGCCCGAACTGGCCGAGCATGACCGCGTCGGCGAGCTCGAACGCCAGCTCGCCGAATCGAAGCAGGCAACGCTCTATGCGCACGCCGAAACGCAGAACGTGCGCCGCCGTGCCGAAAAGGAAGTCGCCGATGCGCGAGCCTATGCGACGACCGGGTTTGCCCGCGACATTTTGTCGGTCGCCGACAATCTGGAACGCGGGCTCGCCGCTATTCCGGCTGAGTTGCGCGATGATGACAAGATGAAGGGCCTCGTTGCAGGATTGGAGGCGACGAGCCGCGAACTGGCTGCGGTATTTCAGCGCCAGGGCATTACGCGCATCGCCGCGATGGGGCTGCCGCTCGATCCGAACCGGCATCAGGCGATGCTCGAAGTGCCCAGTGCGGATGTGGAACCGGGAACCATCGTTCAGGAAATGCAATCCGGCTATATGATCAAGGATCGGCTGCTTCGGCCGGCGCTGGTGGGCGTGGCGAAGAAGCCCGATTGATCTGTCCCTAGCTGGGCGATCGGATCGGTTCACCAGCGGCGACGCGGCCCTGAAACCAACGCAGACAAGCGTCGCAAGGTGCTCGGCGTGCCTCTCTTGACGCGGCCTTCGAACCCCCCTAATCGCCCCGCTTCGCGCCACCGCGCACGGCCCCTTCGTCTAGCGGTCTAGGACGTCGCCCTCTCACGGCGAAAACACGGGTTCGAGTCCCGTAGGGGTCACCAAGCAATTGCAAGCACTTGGCTGCTAGCATGGCGGCGATGGTCAGTCACTTCGGTAATTGTTCGGTTCTAAACACGCTGAGATGGCGTGAACCGACCGGGAACAGGCTGAGACGGTTGCCGGAACATCCGCTATGTGGGGACAACGCGCAGCCTATAGTGCCGCCCGTCTATCTCGGCCCGCCGGATCGGGATCGGTGAGGACCGCTGCTCAGTCATCGCCTTGATCGCGATCTCATCATCAGGCCGAATGCTGGCGCCTAGGATAATGCCGGTCAATGCGTCCGCTGGGAAAGCGATATTGCCGGCTTGGCCTTGGCCGAACACTCGCCACTCATCCTCGTAAGCCCAAACATCAGCTTTTCGCAGAAGCGTCCGCTCCATCAGATCGGACCTGTCCCGATCAAGCGGTCTGAAGACTGGGCGCTCAGACGTATAGCGGACGCGATGAGCCAGGGAGAGCGGGAGAGCGCTAGTCGCGAATTCTAGACAGACTCCCGTATGGCTCTCGGCATAATGGCCCCACATCAGCATATCATCTGGGTGGGGCGTCAGGCTGAGGACCCCCATCTTAGCCACCGTCTGACGCCAAGCGTCCCGCCCACCATCGTCAGACAGTGTCGACCCTAGACCGCGCTTCAACTGCCGATTGGCCACGTCCGCTACAAACGCCCGGCGATCAGCGCGGTTGCGCCCGATGTGATGACGATCTGCATAGCGTTTCGCCCAAGCCCTTTTCTCAATGAGATTGCCGGACGTGTCGATTGCGGGGAAGCAATCGAAGGGATCGTTGAACGTGAGGGGCGACGCGAACCAGAGGTTATTACGAAGCACGATGTCGCCGAGCCGACCCAGTGTCGGTCGATCCAGCGCCCGATACTTATATAGGTGCACTGGAGGTATCCCACCGGCCGCGTCCGCCTCGCTCATGGGCGGGATAATCTCACAACCTTGTCGCCGATGGTCACCCGCATGCCGGGCTGATCAGGCCCGCCCTGCCGCTCCCATTCCAGTTCGAGCAAGGCGATCTCCTCGGTAAAGCGCCGAGCCGCCACTACTTGGGAACACTCAAGCTCGACCCGGCTCAGCCTGTCCAGGGTCTTCTGCGTTG
>JBQCEK010000056.1:0-6810 GCA_051960335.1 Sphingomonas sp. | reverse complement strand
ATCCCGACCGGATGATCTCGCGTGCACATTGCGAGATCGCGCCGACAACCGACGGTCTGATCATTCGCCCGCTTGGCGCCAATGGGGTTTTCGATGACGCCACGGGCGAGCGGTTGCCGGATTGCGTGGACGTGCCAGTCGATGTGCCATTCACGCTGAGAATGGGGCGTTTCCGGATCGCAGCGACGCGCACCGTACTCGACGACGTACCTGAGGACGTAACGCGCACGATGGTGTTGACGCCGCCGCTCGGCGGATCGAGTCAGGTGCCGACCGACTGGAGCGACGTGGCAATCGTACCGCCGGTTTCGGACGAGGGATCGTTGCTTGAAGCGTTCTGCCGCGGCGCAGGGCTCGACGCATCGCTGTTGTCGAGCGAGGACCCGGCAGAGATCATGCACCGGGCCGGCGCGGTCTATCGCCAGATGGTGCTGGGAATCGGCGACCTGATGTCCGAACGCGACCGCGCGCGAGGCCGCTACAACCTCGCTCGCACGACGATCGGCGGAACGGGCAACAACCCGTTTAAATGGGCGCCGACACAGCGCCTTGCGATCGATCTGCTTCTCAACGGCGCTAGCGGATTTCTGTCGGGCTCGGCGGCAATCAGCACGTCGTTCCAGGATATCAAGCGTCATCTGATCGCGACTTTCGCGGGCCTGCAGGGATCGCTGCGTTGTGCAATTGATACCTTCTCGCCTGCCGCGCTTTCCGAAGAAGCGGGCAGGGGTGGGCTGCTGAAAAACCGGGCTGCCCGCCAGCTTCAGGCAGCCACCGATCGCCATGCCGATCTGGCGCGCCAGCTTGCCGATGGCGTAAGCGGCTCCCTGGATCACGCGTTCGTGAAGGCATATGACGCGGCCGAACAGCGCGCTCGGGACTCTGGCTGATGCGGCTGGCGAAGATCATGGTGGGCGCAATGACGTCAAAGCGCGGTCGTCTTGATCTGCACATCACCTCAGACGCGCGCACGCATGTCGGGCGGGTTCGACAGGTGAACGAGGATCGGCTGCTCGACAGGCCAGAGCATAATATCTGGGCGATCGCGGATGGCATGGGCGGACATGCCGGCGGCGATATTGCGGCTGATCTCGCTATCGCGGCGCTTAGCGGATTGGCCGTCGAAGGCCGCGCGACGCGGCCTGACGTGATGGCGGCGTTGCAGGAGGGCAATCGTGCGATCGTGAGCCACAACGCCCAAACCTCGGGCCACAGCGGCGCCACGATCGTCGTCCTGGCGTTGGATGATCGTGGCGCCGACATTTATTGGGCGGGAGACAGCCGAGCCTACCGGATCCGCGGCGGCGTTGCCGAGCAACTGACGCGTGACCATAGCGTGGTCCAGGACCTTGTCGATGCCGGACTTCTCGCCGCGGTCGACGCCGATCGCCACCCGCGGTCGCATATCGTCACGCGGGCGCTGGGCGCCGGGACGGACGTCGAGATCGACCACCGCCGTGCCGACATCGAGGCGGGCGATACCTTCCTGCTGTGCTCGGACGGTTTTTCGCGCGGGATGGCCGACGACGCGTTGGCAGCAGAAGTGTCGACGCACGGAGCGGATGCGAGCGCGTTGCTGCGACGCGCGGTCGAGCGCGACGGCAGCGACAATGTGAGCCTGATCATTGTTCGTGCGATCACGCCGGGTAACGACTGATCGTTTCAGCCCTCGCCTGCCCGAAGATGCATCGGACTTTCAGCTCAGCAGTTCGCTGATCCTCTGGCTCATCGCTTCCATGGAAAAAGGCTTCGTCAAAACGTGCATGCCGGGGTCGAGGTGGCCGTGGCTCAGCACCGCATTTTCGGCATAGCCCGTGATGAACAGGACTTTCAGCTCAGGGCGCTGTGTGCGGGCGGCGTCTGCCACCTGTCTTCCGTTCATGCCCCCGGGCAAGCCCACGTCTGTGATCAAGAGGTCGACACGAGCGTCGGATTCAAGGATTTTCAGCCCAGCCTTGCCATCGCTCGCCTCGAGCGCGGCGTAACCCAGACCCTCCAGAATATCCGTCACGAGCATCCGTATCGTCGGCTCGTCGTCGATCACCAGAACGGTCTCGCCCTGACGCGCACGCGGCGCGAGATTGGGTTCGGTTTCAGCTGCGTCGGGCTGCTCCGCCTCGCCCAGATATCGGGGAAGATAAAGACAGACCATCGAACCCTGGCCGAGTTCGGAGTAAATCCGCGTCTGGCCGCCGGACTGACGGGTGAAGCCGTAAATCATCGAAAGGCCTAGGCCGGTCCCCATGCCGATAGGCTTGGTTGTAAAGAACGGATCGAAAGCCTTTGAGATCGTATCGCTGCTCATCCCGGTGCCGGTGTCCGATACGCAGAGCGAGACATATTGGCCCGGCTCCATGTCACGCTCCGTCGCGGCGCGCCGATCGAGCCAGCGATTGCCGGTCTCGATCGTGATCTTGCCGCCCTCGGGCATCGCATCCCGGGCATTGATGCAAAGGTTGAGAAGCGCGTTTTCGAGCTGGCTGGGATCGACCAGCACCGGCCACAGACCTGCGGCATTGACGACTTCAACGGTGATCGCCGGGCCGACGGTCCGCTCGATCAGATCGGTCATGCCGTTGACGAGATCCTTGAGGCTCGTCGGCTTAGGCGCAAGCGTCTGGCGTCGCGAAAAGGCAAGGAGCCTGTGGGTCAGCGATGCTGCACGACGCGCCGCGCCTTGCGATGCCTGCACGTAGCGATCGACATCGCCCGTGCGCCCTTGCGCCAGGCGGATCTGGATCATCTCCAGGCTTCCGGTGATGCCGGTGAGGAGATTGTTGAAATCATGGGCCAACCCACCCGTAAGCTGTCCAACCGCTTCCATCTTTTGCGATTGCCGGAGGGCGTCTTCGGCGGCGGATAGCTCCTTCGTGCGTTCCTCGACCTGTTGCTCCAGCGATGCGGCGAGGTTTTTCAGCTCGATTTCGGCGCGGCGCCGCGCCGGTGCGACACGGGTGCGTTCTGCGACCTCCCGGATACACGCCAGCTCGTCCTCGGGCCAGTCACGGGCGGTCGCATGATTGAGATAGAGCAGCGCGACCAGCCCGCCGTCCTCCGTCAACGGCATGTTGACTACGGCCTGTGCGCGGATCGCCTTGAGGGCGTCGGCGCCGTTCGCGGTGCGCGGATCGAGCCGCGCATCGGGGATGATGACGTCTTCCCCCCGCTTCAAATCCTCGATGTAAGACCCGTAGTCGCGAAAATGCAGCACGCCGGCGAGGGAGTGGACCCCCTCGGCATTCCAGTCCCTTTCGATCGTGATGGTCTCATCTTGGGGATCGATCAGACCGTAGCCGGCGCGGCTAACCTCAAGCGCTTCACCAAGGATCTTGGACGCGGCGAATGAGATGTCGGCGGGGTCCTGAATATCGCGGAGGAGATCGTTCAGCTTGACCATCGCCGATCGCATACGCTCGGCGCGGCGCTGCTCCGTCACGTCGGACGAAACCCCGCCTAATCGCAGCGGCTTGCCGTCGCCATTGAGAAAGGGCTGGCCGCGAGAAGTGAGCCAACGGATTTCACCACTTGGCTTGATGATGCGATACGTCTCGTCGAATTCTGCGCCGTCCTTTCGCGTGCGTTCGATCGCCGCGAGGTTGGCGGCGCGATCATCCGGATGAATCGCGGCAATCCGGTCTTCAAAAGTGAACGGCTGATCGGTGCCGATCCCGAACAATATCCTGCAAGCCGGCGATGACGTGAGTTCGCCGGTCTCGAAATTGATGCTCCACGTGCCGAACTTTGCCGCACGCAAGGCGAAATCCAGCTCGCGTTCCTGTTCTTTTTGCCGATGGAGGCGGTGGGTTAGCTCAGCCGTCAACGCAGCGTTCGAGCTCTCCAGACCTTCGAGACGCTCTCGCTCGAGCGTGACGTCAACCTGGCTTGCGAAGAAGTAAGCAAGCTTGCGCTCTTCATCGAAAACGGGCGCGAGCAGAAGACGATTCCAGAAGGGCTCGCCCGACTTTGAATAGTTGCGGATATCGATCTCGATTGATTGCATCCGCTCGACCGCGTCATGGATGGCGCGCACGTCGGCCGGGTCCGTATCGGGGCCCTGAAGGAAACGACAGTTGCGCCCCAAGATCTCGTCCCGGTCATAGCCCGTCAGACGGCAGAACGAGTCATTGGCGAAAACGACGGGATTATCCGGCAGGCGCGGATTGGTGATGATCATCGGCATCCGTGTCGCGCGCACGGCGGCGACGAACGGATCGGTGCCGTCATCGCGCCCCAATACTTCTGCTTCGATCCTTCGTTGAGAGTCGGTGTTCGCCTGTCGAGCCGGCTCGAGATCCTTCATCGGTTCTTCAATTCCAAAGTGAATGCCGTTGCTCAACAGTGCGAATCTCCTTTGGGTTCCACTGCCGAGGGGAGGCAGCGCGGGATCGGTGCGGCGATGGTCCGCAAAATATGCCAGAAGGATGATAGCGTTGAGATACTTGTGCGGCGGGCGTCGGGGCGAACACCTTGGTGGATTGACAGTCGTTATCGTGACAGCCTTGCCCTTGATCGCCCTTACGTTTGCGGGTTCGGGCTGCCGCTGTGAAGCCTGACGTTGGCCTGGCCTGAGACGGCGGCTAAGCAGCCGTCCTTGATTGCAAACCGAGGTAAGGATGCACAGCAAATATTGTGTCGCCGCCATTGCGGCTTTCATGCTCACCGCGAGCCCGGCCTTCGCTCAAATTTCCGTGGAGGCAAGCGGCGCGCGCGCTGAAGGACATTGGGGCGGCGAATTGGGCGTGGGCTATAGCTTGGGCGCTGGTGGCTTCAAAACTAACTCCCGGTGCCGGATTGCTCGTCCATTCAGGGGACAGCGGCTCTGATCTGTATGGGCGCGTGGAGGCCACCTACTCGATCCCGTTGAGCGCCACGATCGGCGCCGGGCTTCGCGTCGGGAATAACACTCGGCCGTACGTGACGGCGGCGCTGCCGCTCGTGCCGCATGTGGCGGTCAAAGCGAATGCCGGGCCACATTATTATGCGCTGGGACTTAAGCTGGGGCTTTGATCGCGGATTTCGGTGGGCCGGCGGTTGAAGCAGGCATCGTCTGCGGTGAGCTCCCTTCGCCAGATCCAGCGACTGCCGCTCGCGACGGCGTGGCGCTTGGCCGTGGCACTGCCGAGCTGAACCATTGATAACAATGCCATTTCCGAAGCGTTCAGCGAGTCGGGCTCAAGGCGCGTCTGTCGACCGCCCTTTTACGGTTCGGCAAACGGAGATGAACGATGCAAGTAAAGCATAAGTTGGGCGCCGTGGCGCTGGGTGTTTTGCTCACGGCGACTGCCGCGAACGCGCAATCCGTGGATCAACGCCATCGCGATCAGCAACTCCGCGTTGCTGAGGGTGAGCGCACGGGGCAAATCACGCGCCATGAGTATAATCGCATCGAACGTCAGCAGGCGTCGATCGACCGACAGGAAGCCAACATGCGCTACCATCACGATGGCCGCCTGACACGGCGCGACCGCGCCGTCCTGCAGCATCGAGAAAATCACGCGAGCGCGCGTATCTATCGCGATAAGCACAACCGGCGGGTGGGATAGACTGGTTCGCGACAATCGTAGCGGATCGAATTCATTGGGAGGGGGCGCCGAAGCGATGCCCCCTCCATTTTTTAAGTGGCAGTTCCTATTGCTGGGTGCGCACGATCGCGATCATTGCCTTGTCGAAAAAGCGCGCAATCATGACGGTGCGACAGAATGCCCTACTTTGCAGAAATGACCGTTCTCTGGTCGGAGACCGCGTTTTTTGTTCCTTCGCCTTTGGCAATCGACGCAGTCGCCGGTACGCCCTGGTAGCCGGCAATTGACTCAGCGCTAGCCATGCCCGGCGCCTTCGACTCTCCGCCAACCAAATCGCGGGTCGCTTTCTCGATGCGATCGCCGATGTCGCTATCGACATTGCGCCAATAACCGAACGCTCGCTTGAGGATCGGCTCGCTGACGCCGTTGGCAAGATGCCCGGCGACGTTTGCGACGAAGCGATCGCGCTGCGCATCATCCATTACATCGCGCACGAGCGCGCCGGGCTGGCTCCAATCGTCGTCGTCCTCACGCAACGTATATGCTGCCCGGACCATCTCGCCATCGGCCATCCATGTCGCCTCGCCACCGACTTCGGGTTGCGCGCCGGGCCCGCCATATGAGTTAGGAGCATAAACCGGATCGGTCGCGTTGACCGTGCGCCCTTTGCCGGCACGCGAATAGGAGTGAACTTCCGCTGCCTTGGCCTGGTTGACCGGGATCTGCTTGTAGTTGACGCCAAGCCGAGCACGGTGCGCGTCCGAATAGGAAAAGCCGCGTGCCAGCAGCATCTTGTCCGGACTGAGACCGATGCCCGGCACCATATTGTTGGGCTCGAACGCCAACTGCTCGATCTGTGTATCCCAATCAACCGGATTGGTATCCAGCGTCAGCTTCCCCACTTCGATCAGCGGATAATCGTCGTGCGGCCATATTTTAGTTAGATCGAACGGATTGATCCGGTAGGTTTTCGCATCCTCGAACGGCATAACCTGAAACTTCAGCGTCCAGCTCGGGAAATCACCCTTGGCAATATGATCGAACAGGTCGCGGCGATGATAATCGCCGTCCTGTCCTGCCATCCTATCGGCTTCGTCCTGCGTCAGGTGTGCGTTGCCGTCACCGAGATCGGTGTGGAAGTGCCATTTGACCCAAAACTTCTCGCCCGTTTCGTTGATCAGCATATAGGTGTGACTGGAGTAGCCGTTCATCTCCCGCCAGTTCTTCGGCACACCGCGGTCGCCCATCAGATAGGTTACCTGATGAGCGCTTTCGGGACTGAGCGTCC
>JBQCEK010000055.1:0-3704 GCA_051960335.1 Sphingomonas sp. | reverse complement strand
GCATAGCCCATCTGGCGGATCAGAGTGAATTCCTCGGCGAGGAGCTTGGTGATCTTTTCCGGGAGCACGTTGCCGTAGCGCGCATGCGCGGCATCAGTGACGATATGTTCCAGCCAATCCTGCGGATCCCAGCCCTCGGGAACGGGCTCATGGGGATATTCATACGCCAGTTGATCGAGCGTGAAATCGACCCGTGCCACAAGCCGTTCGATCTCCACGATTGCCTGGGGATGATCACGGAACAGGCGCCCCATCTCATCCGGCGGCTTAAGGTGACGCTCGGCATGGGCTGCGAGTTTTCGGCCGGCATGGTGGAGTGTTGTGCCGAGCCGAATTGAGGTGATGACGTCTTGCAGAGGGCGTTGCTCAGGGGTTGCGTAGAGGGCGTCGTTAATGGCGATCAGCGGCACGCTTGCATTCGATGCGGTGCGCGCAAGTCTGGCAAGATGACGCGCGTCATCGCCGCGATGCAGCGGTGTGGCACCCAACCAAATCCGCGTCGGTGCGCGTGCTTCAAGCCTGGCGAGGATCATGCCGAGGTGATCGTGCTCGGCGCCGGGGGCGGGGCGGGCGTGGACCAGTCGCAAGCCGGGCGGTGGAGGATCATCGCGCACGTAAAGCCCGGCGTCGGGCAACGCCACCACTTCGCTGGGAGTGAAACTGCTCTCGGCAAGCACGATCAGCAGCAGATCATCGAGATGATCGAGCAAATCGTCGAGATAGAGAAGGCAGCCGCCCTTGGCTGCGCGGCGATTGCCGGTCGTGAGCAAGCGTGTCAGCCGTCCCCAGCCGAACCGCGTGGCGGGATAGGCTACAATATCCGGAGTGCCATCGGCGAACACCAGACGTGCGCCGACCAACAAGCGAAAATCGATGCCACGGCCCAGCGTCTCGCGCGCCTTCGCCTGGGCTTCTTCGAGGGCGACATGGGCGCGCACCACCCCGGCGACGGTATTGCGGTCGGCAATGCCGATCGCGGTGTGGCCAAGCTCGATCGCCGCCGCAACCATATCCGATGGATGCGACGCGCCACGCAGGAAAGAGTAATTGGTCGCCGCAGCGAGTTCGGCGTAGCTCATGGCGATACCATCCCGGCGCAGGCCGGGGTCCAGTTACGGTAGGCCCGATTGAAGAAGCGCCGCGCTTCCTGACAACCGCCTTCCCAACTGGGCCCCGGCTTTCGCCAGGGTAGCGCAAAAGGGGGGACGCTCACGCGAACAACCCGTGCACATACCAGCGTGGCGCTGCCTTTTCGCGGTAGAGACCATGCCGGAATACCCAGAAGCGGCGGCCGCGGGCATCCTCGATGCGATAGTAATCGCGCGTGAGCCCGGCATTATCGTCGCGCTTCCACCATTCGGCGGCGATTCGCTCCGGGCCTTCGTATCTGACGACGTCGTGCGTGTTGCGACGCCATATGAAACGGTGCGGCGGACCATCGGGGAAAGCGGCGGCGGGGACCTCGATCGGCTGCGGCGGATCGAACAGATGGAGCGGACGCAGCGGCGGTTCGCCGGGTGGCGACGTTGGCCAGGGCTCGGGGGCGGGGGCTTCGATCGCGGGGAGCGCGAGCACCGCCTGCTCGGGGATGTGCGTATCGCGCGGCACCAGCCGCTGGACACGACGCGCGCCGAGGCGAGTCGAAAGGCGGTCGATCAACGCGAGCAATTCGCCGTCGCTGACTTCGCCGCCGTCGAGTTCGAGCTGGGTGGGGGCGAGCGTCTCCAGCACAGGCACGGCGAGGCGGACGATATCGAAGCCGAAGCCGGGATCGATCGGATCGGCGAGCGCCTCGATCCGCTCGTCAAAAAGGCGCTCGACAAGCGCTGAGTCGCGGGTCGGCTGGCTGGTGTCGATCGCAAGATCGCGCACCGCGCCATCGCTCCTGAACAAGCGCACCGCGAAGCGCCGTCCGCCCTTGCCGCGGCGCTCCATCGCGCGCGCAGCCTCACGGGCGAGATCGACGATGACGGTGAGTACGTCGGCAGTGCGCGCGATCGGTTCGGCAAAGCGGCGCTCGAAGCGTAGGGCGGGAAGCGCGCGGCGCGGCGTGATGCGGCTGTCGGCGCGGCCCGTGAGGCGCGCGAGGCGATCGGTGGCTTCCTCGCCAAACCGGGCGGCGAGCGGGGCGGTGGGGCGATCGACGAGATCGCCGATCGTGCGCAGGCCGGCGCGGGTGAGTGCGGTGACGGTCTCCTCGTCGCAGCGTAGCGCAGCGACGGGGAGCGCGTTGAGATCGTTTTCGCCCGTGCCGTAGCGGGCGAGCGCTTGCGCCGCCTCCGGCGTGTCGGCGATGGCGTGACGGACGGTGACTCGCCACTGCGCTGCAAGCCGATCGAGGTCCGCCGCGATGCCCGCTTCGCCGCCGAAGGCGTGACCGCAGCCGGTGATGTCGAGCGTTAGGCCGTCGAACAGGTCGGTGGCGACCATCGGCGTGTAGCGGTCGCAGGCGTCGGCGAGGCGCGCGAGCAGCCGCGCATCGGCGTGCGGATCGTGATTGGCGATGACCAGATCGGGCACGCGTATGCGCGCGTCGGCCAGCGAGAGGCCGGGGGCGAGGCCCAGAGCGCTAGCGGCGGAATCGACCGCGACCAAGCGCATCGCGCCGCGCTGCTTTTCGATCAAAGCGAGGGGGGAGGCCTGTCCATCCACCGCGGACACCACCCCCATCACCCCCAAATTGTTCCGGGGGGCACCGTCCCGCGCAATCGATGGGTTCGGATTTTGCGGCACAATGGATGCCGGAACAAGTTCGGCATGACGGGGAAAGGACTCGGTCGTGCCCTCGCCGAGCTCCCGCGCAGGCGGGAGCCCAGAGTCGCAGGCTCTGCCGTCCGTTATCCCGGATTCCCGCCTTCGCGGAAGAACAGGCGTGTCTGCCTCACCGCCAAGCCGAAGCCGGTCGGTGCTCAGCCAGGGGAACCATGCCGCCAGATAGCGGCGCGGCGGCATCGGCGAGGGTACGCGTGTCACGGTTCCACTCCACATGCCAGGCGAGGCCCGCCGGGCCGCCGCGCTGGCGGGTCAGTTCAAGATCGAAGGCCGGGTGGCCGGGCGCATCGACGCCCAATGCCAGCGAAGGCGCCGCCGCCACCTGCCAGCGCGTTTGAGCCGCGCTGGGGCCTGGCTCCGCGGCGATGCGGAGCAATAACGCCGTCACACCCGAGGCTTCCGCCGCGACCGCCAACCGGCGGCTTGCAGTGAGATCGAGCAGGCGCGGCTGGCGCCATAATTCGATCACAGCCACAGCCACCGCGTTGCAACGCACCACGTCTGCCGCGGCGCGCAACAGATCGAGCGGCGCGGCCGGAACGGCGACGACGAGACGCGCGGGATCGAGCCCGAGTTCAGCGAGCCCCGGCCCGTATAATCGAGCGCGCGTCTCCGCTTCGCCCTCGCGCAACCATATCACGGGACCGTCGCGTGCCGCGAAACCGGCGAGCAGGCTTGCGAAACCAGCCGCTGCGCCGGCATCCTCGGGCGTCGCGGCGAAAGCCTCATGCAGCCGGCCGAGCGCCAACCCACCGCTTAGCGCCGAATCGATTCCGGCATGGCCCGTGGCGACACGAAGCATCGTGTTCGACGGGCGTCGCCCTTCGAGACGCGCGATTCGGCGACGGAGCGACACAAGGGAAGAGGCGGGGGCATGGATCATGTTCCTGATTTGTTCCAATGTGCGCTTCTGTCTGGAACGAGTCAAGCCG
>JBQCEK010000054.1:0-18976 GCA_051960335.1 Sphingomonas sp. | reverse complement strand
TTGCGCGACAAGCCAGAATAAGATCGAAGTTGCGGCACAACGCCGCGGGCGATGTCTACAGACGTCGGAGGCCGGTTTTGTAGGGTCACTCGGGAGGTTGCGGGCCTCCGACCGGCCGCCGAACCGCCCCCCGGTTCGGCGGCCGTCATCTTTTTGCGCGTTCCGACCTTAGATCAGCCCCATCGACCGCAGGCTTGAATGGCCCGATGTGCCGATGATGATGTGATCGTGCACCGCGATGCCCAGCCGCTTGCCCGCTTCGGCGACGCCGCGCGTGATGTCGATATCGGCGCGGCTGGGCGAAGGATCGCCGCTCGGGTGATTGTGGACGAGGATCAGCGCGGCGGAGCCCAGGTCGATCGCCCGGCGAATCACTTCGCGAACATGCACCGCGGCCTCGTCGATCGATCCCTTGCTGATCAGTTCGTCGCGAATCAGCATATTGCGGGTGTTGAGGTGCAGCACGCGAACTCGCTCGATCGGATGATGCGCCATGTCCGCGCGCAGATAATCGAGCAGCGCCTGCCAATTCGCGAGCACTGGCTTCGCCGCCACCTCGGCGCGCAACAGCCGCAGCGCGATCGCCTGGGCCACCTTGATCGCGGCGATCGACATGTCGCCCATGCCCTTCACGCGCCGCAGCGCCTCGGGATCGGCGGAGAGCAGGCCGGCGATCCCGCCGAATTCCTCGAGCAGCGCCTTGGCCAGCTTCTTGGTGTCCTGCCGCCGGATCGAAAGCGTCAGCAGATATTCGATCAGTTCGTGATCGAGCAGCCCGTCGCCGCTCGTCTCGATCAGGCGGCTGCGCAATCGTTCGCGGTGCCCGGCATTGGGATCGGCCTCGGTCATTTCGGTGGGATTAAGCAAGCTCGGGTCGGTGCGCAATTGCGCCTACGTTCATGTTGCTTATGCTTGAGCCGCTGCCGTCAAGGCGTTGGGAGTGATGGGCGAAGTGATGGCGGCAAGCGACGAGACGGCAGAAGATGGCATCGTCGCGCCGTCGCCGCGCCGCGCCGGCCGTGCGACCGGGGTCGCGCTGCTCGTCGTCGTCGGGCTGGTCAGCGCGATCTGGGCGGCGCGCAAGCCGATCGCGTCCGATCTCGTCGATCGCACGCTTGCCGCCGATGGCGTGCCGGCCAGCTACCGGATCGACGACCTCGGGCTCGGCCGGCAGCGATTGACCGATCTGGTGATCGGCGATCCGGCCCATCCCGATCTGGTCGCCGACTGGATCGAGGTGCACACCGTTCTTGGCCTGCACGGCCCGCATGTCGCGGGGATCAGCGCCGGCCATGTCCGCCTTCGGGGCAAGCTGGTGGATGGGCATGTGTCGCTCGGCGCGATCGATCGGCTGTTGCCGGCGCCATCGGGCAAGCCGTTCAGCCTGCCCGCCCTCAAGGTCGCGCTGGATGATGCGCGGATGCGGCTGGAAACCCCGGCCGGCGTGATCGGGCTGAAGCTCACCGGCACCGGCATGTTGAACGATGGGTTTTCCGGGCAGCTCGCGGCTGTGGCGGAGCGGCTCGATCTCGGCGGTTGCGTCGCCACGCGAGCGGCGGCGGCGGTGGCGATCGGCATCACCGATGCTCAGCCGCACGTCACCGGCCCGGTGCGCGCCGCGAGCATCGTTTGCGGCGAGACGACCGTGCGCGGCGCCAGCGCGGACATGGATGCCCGGCTGGGCGATCGGCTCGATCGCTGGCAGGGCAGCGCCCGGCTCGCGCTCGCGGCGCTGGCCACGCCGCAGGCGCGCGCCTCGCGGATCGGCGGGACGGTGAGCTTTGACGGATCGGCGGCGCGCACGGGCGGCGCGGTCGATCTGAAGACCGGGGATTTCGCCGGCGGGGGCGTGACTGGCCGGTCCTTGGCGCTCGCCGGCGGCTATCGCATCGAGCCGCCGTTCATCGGTTTCCAGGGAAGCGCGTCGGCACGCGGCGTCGCCGCGGCGCCGGCGACGATCGCGCGGATCGCGGCGATCAAGGGCATGGGGCAGGGCACCCCGCTCGCCCCGCTGGCCGACAAGCTCGCTGCCGCCGGCGCGGCCGCCGCGCGATCGGTGTCGATCGATGCCGATGTCGTGGCGCTGCAATCGGCGCAGCGCGGGCGGATCGGCGTGTCGCGGCTGATCCTCGATACCGCCAGCGGCGCGCATGCGACGCTGACGGGCGGAGACGGCGTGCAATATGGCTGGCCGAACGGCGGCATGCGCGTCGATGGGCTGCTCGCGCTCAGCGGCGGCGATCTGCCCGAAGCAGCGATCCAGCTTTCCCAGCAGAGCGCGCGCGCACCGATCACCGGCACCGCGATCGTGCGGCCCTATGCCGCCGGCGCCGCCCGATTGTCGTTGGCGCCGGTGCGGTTCACCGCGCGTGGATCGGGGGCGACCGAATTCGCCACCACGCTTTCGCTGTCGGGGCCGCTCGGCGACGGACGACTCGATAATGGGCGGCTGGACATCGTCGGTCGGTGGGATGGCGGCGCGCGACTGGCGATCGATCCGCAATGCGCCGCCATCGGCTTCGATCGCCTGACCGTCTCCGGGCTCGCGCTGGGCAAGACCGCCACGCGCCTGTGCCCCACCGGCACGGCCCTGCTCGCCATCGATGGCGCCCGCGTCAGTGGCGGCGCGCGCCTCGCTGCGACTCGCCTTGCCGGCACGCTGGGCGGCTCGCCGCTGACGATCGAGCTTGCCGGCGGCGACCTGGGGCTCGCCGATCGCAGCTTCGCGCTGCGGGACATAGCCGCCCGGCTGGGCCCCGCCGATCGCCAGACCCGGCTCGATTTCGCGACCCTCGACGGTCGCATCGTGAACGCTGGAGTCGCTGGCACGTTCGGCGGCGGAGGCGGCCAGATCGGCAACGTGCCGCTGGTGCTGTCAAAGGCCAGCGGCGATTGGCGCTTCGAAAGCGGCGTGCTCGACGCGCGCGGCGCGCTCACCGTGGCGGACAGCGCCACCACGCCTCGGTTCGAGCCGCTCGACAGCAAGGATGTGACGTTGCGGCTCGCCGGCAATGCGATCACCGGGGCGGGCACGCTCGCCAATCCGGCGACCGGCGTGACGGTCGCGAACGTCACGCTGGCGCACGATCTCGGCACCGGCGCGGGCCACGCTGATCTCGCCGTGCCGGGGATCACCTTCGGCAAGGCGCTCCAGCCCGATCAGCTCACCAAGCTGACTTACGGCGTGATCGCCGAGGTTGCCGGCACGGTGAGCGGCGATGGCCATATCGCCTGGTCGGCGGATGGCGTCACCAGCACCGGCACGTTCAAGACGGCCGGCACCAATCTCGCGGCCGCTTTCGGGCCTGTGACAGGGCTGTCGACCGAAATCCATTTCACCGATCTGCTGAATATGGTCAGCGCACCGCACCAGAAAGCGACCGTCGCTACGATCAATCCGGGCGTGACGGTGGATAACGGCGTGATCGATTATCAGCTGATGTCGAGCACGCAGGTGCAGGTGAACAGCGCGGACTGGCCGTTCTCCGGTGGCAAGTTGGCGCTCGATCCCACGCTGCTCGATTTCGGCACGGGCCAGGCCCGTCAGCTGACCTTCCGCGTGAAGGACGTGGACGCCGCGCAATTCCTCCAGCAGTTCGATTTCCGCAACATCAGCGCGACAGGCACATTCAACGGCGTGCTGCCGATGATCTTCGATCAGGATGGCGGCCGGATCGAGCATGGCCATCTGAAGGTCGAACATGGCGGCGGCTCGATCGCTTATGTCGGCGATCTTACGCAGAAGGACCTGGGTACCTGGGGCAATATGGCGTTTCAGGCGCTCAAATCGCTGAAATACGACAATCTCGATATCACGATGAACGGTCCGCTGGCCGGCGAGATGATCACCAAGGTGCGCTTCGCCGGGATCAAGCAGGGTGAGGGGACCAAGACCAATTTCATCGTCAAACGGCTGATGAACCTGCCGTTCGTGTTCAACGTCACGATCCGCGCGCCGTTTCGCCAGCTGCTCAATTCCGCGCAGACCTTCGGCGATCCCAGTCTGCTGCCCAAGGGCAAGGTCACCGAACTGATCCAGGCGGAGCAGCAGCAGCCCGCGCGCGCCACTCCCATTCAGCCCCCCGAAAGCGAGACTGTGCCATGACCGATCCCGAATTGACGAACGGCCGGCAGGAGCCGACCATGCGTGTGATGAGGAGTATAGCAACGATGGCGCTGATCGGCGCGGCGGCGATGCTGGGCGGATGCGTGACGGTGAACGCGCCCGACAAGCCGATTCAGATCGATCTCAACATCAACGTCACGCAGCAAGTGGTTTACAAGCTTGATGATTCGGCCAAGTCGGTGATCAAGGACAATCCGGGAATCTTCTGATGAAACAGGGCAAGCTCATTCTCTTCGCGATTGCGGCCTTCGGGCTCGTCGGGGCGGCGCAGGCGCAGCGCGATCCCGCTTATGCGGCGGCGCGCGCCCAGGGTCTGGTCGGCGAGCAGACCGATGGCTATCTCGGCATCGTCGGCGCCGGTTCGGCCGAGCTCAAGTCGATGGTCAATGCGATCAACATCAAGCGCCGCGCGGCCTATACCGCGGCTGCGCAGCAGCAGAATGCGACGATCCAGGATTTCGCCTTCACCTCGGGCTGCAATCTGATCGCGCAGACCAAACCGGGCGAGAAATATCAGGCGCCCGACGGCACATGGAAGACGCGCACCTCGGCCCCGCCGGAACGCGATTCGCGGTGTAAGTAAGGCCCGCCGCTTCCCTGCCAGGGCAGGGACTGCGGACTTGCGCGCGCGGCGAGTGTGCCGCCAGCCTGCCGCTTCGGCGGGGGAGACGGGTGGCGTCGCTCGCCCGGTTGACTTGGCCGTGAACGCTTCCTAAACGCATCACCGTTCGGCGGGGAAGGTCACTTCCCCGCCGGTTTAGCATGTGTTTTTCGTAGATCGCTGGTTTGCAAGGATAATTTCGCTTCGTGGCGCACGATATCGATCCTACTCCCGACAGCGAGAGCGCCAAGTCGGCATCGCTCGAAGAGCGGCTGCGCGCGGCCCGTCAGGCCGAGGACGCGCGGACTCATCCGGTGCAGCCGATGGGCGTCGCGGGCCCGGGCGAAAAGACCGGGCAGCGGGTCATCTCGATTCTGGTCGGCTATCCGGTCGGCGGCGGGGTGATTGGCTGGCTGCTCGATCGCTGGCTCGATACGCGGCCGTGGATCATGCTCGTGCTTCTGTTCCTGGGATTCGCCGCGGCGTGCTTTCAGGTGTTCAAGATTTCCAAGGAGCGGCCTGAATAAGGCCCCGCTCGATAGCGACTAGACAGGGATTCCACCGTGGCCGTTCAAGCCAAGATCGACCCGATGAGCCAGTTCATGATCCACCCCGTGGGGTCGGAAACCATGACTGGCAGCTGGTATATGTTCACCAATTCGTCGCTGTGGATGATGGTCGTCCTGGCGGTGATCCTGGTATTCATGTGGGGCGGCATGAAGCGCCAGCTGGTGCCGGGCCGCTGGCAGGCCGCGGTCGAGGTCTATACTGGCTTCGTCGATAACATCACGCGCTCGTCGATCGGGCCGGAAGGGCGCAAGTATCTGCCCTGGGTGTTCACCGCCTTCACCTTCATCCTGTTCGCCAACATCATCGGCGCGATGCCCTTCGCGATCATTCCGGGCGGGCATCCGTTCACTGTCACCAGCCAGTTCATCGTCACCGGCACGATGTCGCTGACCAGCTTCGCGATCGTCCTCGGCGTCGGTTTCTGGCGGCACGGCCTGCATTTCTTCAGCCTGTTCTGGCCGAAAGACGCGCCGTTCGTGCTGGCGCTGCTGATTTTCCCGATCGAGCTGATCTCGTTTCTGGTGCGTCCGTTCTCGCTCGGGCTGCGGCCGTTCATCGCCATGTTCGCGGGTCACATCCTGCTCGACGTGTTCGGCAATTTCGTCGTTCAGGGGCTGAACGCGGGCGGGCTGGGCTATGCGATCTCGGTGCTCGCCTTCCTGTTCGTCGCGTTCGTCAACGCGCTCGAGCTGCTGGTCGGGGCGATCCAGGCCTATGTGTTCGCGTTGCTGACCGCGCTGTACATCAACGACGCGGTCAACCTTCACTGAGTTTTTTCAACGTCAATTTTCGTCACGGAGTTATCAAAATGGATCTCGCAACTGCTCAGGTTATCGGCGCCGGTCTGGCCGCCATCGGTGTCGGCGCCGCGTCGGCGGGTGTCGGTTTCGTGTTCGGCTCGTTCCTTCAGGGCGCGCTGCGCAACCCGGCTGCCGCCGCCAGCCAGACGGGCACGCTGTACATCGGCTTCGCCGCAGCGGAACTGCTCGGGCTGATGGCGTTCGCCGTCGCCATGATCATCCTCTACGCGCGTTGAGTCTCGCTTGCGTTGCCGGCGGGTTTCAATCCGCCGGCGCGCATGAGGAATAAGCCATGCCGCAATTAACCCAGCTCGCTCTCGTCTATCAGTCGCAGTGGTTCTGGCTGCTGATCACGCTCGGCGTGATCTTCTTCGTCGTCGGCCGCGGGATCGTTCCCAAGGTCGAGGCGACGGTCGATCAGCGCGATGCGAAGATCGCCGCGGATCTCGCCGCCGCCGAAAAGGCGCGGCAGGATGCCGATGCGACCGAGGAGAAGTGGCAGGCGGAAATGGCCAAGGTCCATGCCGATGCGCAGGCGGCCGCGGCCGACGCGCGCAGCAAGGCGGGCGAGCAGGCGGCCGAACGGCTGGCGGCGGCGGATGCCGATCTCCAGGCGCGCACCGCCGAGGCGAATGCGAAGCTGGCATCGGCGCGCGACGCCGCGCTGGCGGCGATCGAGGATGTCGCCGCCGATGCGGCGCGCGACATCGTCGCCAAGGTTTCGGGCGCCAGCGTGTCCGCCGCCGAGGCGACCAAGGCAGTAAAGGCGGCGCTTGCTCATGGTTGAGATGACCACTCTCGCGATTCCCTCGGGGCCGACCAGCGGCGAGGCGGAGCACGAGCCGAGCGCGCTGGGCATTTCGGCCGGCGGCTGGGTCGCCATCGCGATGCTCGTGGTGTTCGCGATCGCGCTGATCCTGAAGGTGCCGTCGCTGATCGCCGGCATGCTCGACAAGAAGATTGCCGGCATCCGCGAGCAGCTCGCGACGGCCGAGCAGCTTCGCAAGGAAGCCGAAGCGCTCAAGGCCGAGTATGAGAAGAAGGCGCGCGACGTCCACAAGGAGGTCGAGGCGCTGAAGGTTTCGGCCGAGCGTCAGGCCGGCGAGATCCTCGAAAAGGCCAAGGCCGATGCGACCGCGCTGATCGCGCGTCACTCGGCGATGGCCGAGGAAAAGATCGCCGCCGCCGAACGTGCCGTGCTTGCCGAGATTCGCGGCAAGGCTGCCGAAGCCGCAGCCAATGCGGCGCGGGCGCTGATCGCCGAAAAGCACGGCGCCGCCGCCGACAAGGCGCTGGTCGACAGCACCATCGCTGGCCTCGGCCGCCCGAACTGATCATCCCCCTCCCGCTTGCGGGAGGGGTCAGGGGAGGGCCTGTTCCTCCCTGGCAATGTTCGACATTCCCTTCCGCAGCCCTCCCGTAAACGGGAGGAGAGCTAGCCCACCGCCTCTTGACGGGTTTCCGGCGGTTGGCCTCCCTATCCGAGCCCGTGGGAGAATCCCATGTATTGGCTGATCCTCGCGGTTGCCGTCGTTACTGAAATCTGCTGGGCGCTCAGCCTGAAATGGGCTTCGACGCTCGGCACCTGGCAGGCCGGCAGCGTCCCCTTCATCCTGTCGCTGGTCAACATGGGACTGCTCGCGCTCGCGATGCGCGGCCTGCCCGCCGGCACGGCCTATGCGGTGTGGACCGGCTGCGGCGCCGTCGGCGTCATCATCGGCGGCGTGATCCTGTTCGGCGACAAGGTCAGCACCGTGCAGGCCGCGTTCATGGCGTTGACCGTAATCGGCATCGTCGGCACCAAGTTGTTCGCCCAGAGTTGAACGCTTGATGCCACTGCGCCGCCCGGCTGAAACGGCGGCGCCGAACGATGAGGAAGATCGCCCGATGAAATCGCTTTATGCCGTCGCCGCCACGCTGGCGCTCGCCCCGATCGCCGCACTGGCCCAGACCGCCGATGCGCCGGCGATCAACGCGCATTATACGCTCGATACGCCGATCAAGGCGCTGATCGCCGATCCCCAGGCCAAGGCGGTGCTCGACAAGGATTTGCCGGGGATGAGCACCGATCCGAACCTGGCCAAATTCAAGGACAAGAGCCTTCGCCAGTTGCAGCCGCTGACGGGCGGGCAATTGACGGACGATATGCTCAAGAAGGTCGCTCAGGATCTCGGCGGGACCAGCGCCGATGGCGCCGCGACGCCGCCGGCGGCGACCGGCGATCAGCCCGCGGCCGATCCTGCGCCCTCCGGCGATAGCGGCCGCTGAGCCTCGCTCAATAACGCAGCATGATGCGCCGCGCGAAAGCGGGCGATACGCTGTAGGCGGCGCGCAGCATGCGCGTCATCCCGACATTGGCTTCGTCGCGGCCTGCCTCCATCGCCCCGACGATCTGCCGTGCGCATTCGTGCGCCGGCAGCTTCTTGTGCGTATTGCCTTCGGTCATTCGCGTTTCGACCACCGGGGGCAGGGCTTCGAGGATATGAACGCGGCTCCCCGCCAGCTGACCGCGCAACGCCAGGGTGAAGCTCCGCAGCCCGGCCTTGGTCGCGCAATAGACCGGCGAGCGGGCATTGGGCGCGATCGCCAGGCCGGAGGTGACGTTGACGATCATCGCCTCGGGCCGCGCGCGCAGCGCCGGCAACAGCCGCGTGATGAGGTGAATCGGCGCCGTCAGGTTGAGCGCGACGCAGCGATCGACCTCGGCAAGATCGATCGGCTCGTCGATCAGATAGTCTGCGCCCATGCCGGCGTTGTTGATTAGTACGTCGATCGGCCGGCTTGCGGCAGCCGCTGCCACCGCGTCCACGCCGCCCGGCGTCGCGAGATCGGCGGCGATCGTCTCGAACCCTTCCGCCCCCGCCGCCTCAAGCCGGCCCGCATCGCGCCCGACGGCGATCACCGTCACGCCTTTCGCCTTCAGCGCCCGCGCAATCTCGCGGCCGATGCCGTCATTGCCGCCGGTGACGATCGCGGTTTTTCCTGAAAGTTTCATGGCGTCAGACCTGCGTGTTGATTTGCACCACCGGCAGGATGTCGGTGAAATTCGCGATGTCGCCCATCACCTCGCTCGCCCGCTCGCCGCGGAGCGTCGCCTGCACGGCATCGGTATCGGGAAACGTGAGATTGGCGATTGCGACATAGGGCGCCGGCCCGCCGTCGGGCGCGGACAACCCCTTCAGCGCATAGACGCCGGTCATCCCCGTCGCGCCGAACGCATCGCTGACCAGCGGCAGGTGGGCCGTGGTGTAATAATCCCAGTCGAAGCGGCTGCCGGGCGATGCGGGGTAGGTGACGGAGACGACGATCATGGCGCGGTGCCCTTCCGGTTATGGAGGGGAAGCGTCGCAGATTTCGCCGCGCGAGTCTCGCTCAGAAGCGACGCGTGACGCCGGCGATCAGCTCCATATCGGGGGTTGCCTGGGTCAGCCCGGCGTAGCCCGACAGGTCGAGCTGCCAGTCCTTCGCGGGTTGCCATGCGAGCAGCAGGTCGGCGCTCGCCTGAGTCGTGTGCCCGGCGGGGTCATTGTCGCGCTGGGCCCAAAGCTCGCCGCTGAGCGACACCGCGTCGCTGATCGCATAGCCAAGCGATGCCGCGCCCGCATAAGCGAAATGGCGCCCATTGCCGTCCTCGTCGGCCGCGGCGGAAAGCGTCGGCGACAGATCGAGCGACCATTTGTCGGCAAGCGGCACATCGATCGGCACCGTGAGATCGGCCGACCATGTTCCCTGGCTCACCGCCTTGTCGCCCACCGGCAGCGTCACCGAAGGCAGCAGCGCGATCGACACGCCCTTGTCGCCACCATCCACCGCGCGCCACTTCGCCGACAGGCCGAAATCGCCAAAGCCCCTCGCGATCGTCACGCCGCCGGGGCCGCGCATGCGATCATGCTCGTAGGTCGTGAACGCCCCGCGCAGCTCGATCGCGTCGGCCACGCCCCAGCGAACCAGCGTATCGCCGAACAACAGATCGTCGTCGCGCGTCGCGCCGTCGTCGCTGCGGCTCCAGTCGATCACGCTGGTCTCGAGCTGAGCCGCGCCCGGATCGACCACGCACGACGGCGTCGCCTTGCCGGGGCGATCGGCGCACAGGTCCTGCGCGGCGGCGGGGGCGGCGACGGCGATCAGGCCGGCGGCAAGCACGAATCGGGCGAGCGTCATGGCTCCCCCATGAACCCGCCGCCGTCAGGGTCAAGCGGCTGGATCAACCGGCGTGGACCCCCTAGATCAAGCGCATGCCGCCAACCAAAGCCGACCGTCCCGATCAACCCAACGCCGCCTCGCGCTTCAACGAGGACAAGGCGACATACACCGTGCGCGGGTCGCAGCCCGATCTCGAGGCTGGGGTGGCGGCGATCCGCAATGTCCTGAAGACGCTGCCGCTCAAGCCCGGCGTTTACCGGATGCACGATACCCGCGGCGACATTCTCTATGTCGGCAAGGCGCGCGCGCTGAAGAACCGCGTGACCAATTACACCCAGGTCGATCGCCTGCCCAGGCGATTGCAGCGGATGGTCGCGCAGACGCGCTCGATGACGATCGTGACGACCAACAACGAGGCCGAGGCGTTGCTGCTCGAGGCGCAACTGATCAAGCGCTACCGCCCGCCATACAATGTGCTGCTGCGCGATGATAAGTCGTTTCCGTTCATCCTGCTGCGCGCCGATCATGCCTTCCCGCGCATCCAGAAGCATCGCGGCGCCCGGCGCGCGAAGGGCAATTATTACGGCCCGTTCGCCAGCGCCGGCCGCGTCAACAACACGCTCAACGCCTTGCAGAAGCTGTTCCTGCTGCGCTCCTGCACGGATAGCTTCTTCCGCAATCGCGATCGGCCGTGCCTGCTCTATCAGATCAAGCGCTGCTCGGCGCCGTGCGTCGGCCGGATCGACGAGGCGGGCTATGCCGAGCTCGTCGCCGACGCCAAGAACTTCCTCGCCGGCAAATCGACCGAGGTGCAGGCGAAGCTCGGTGCGCAGATGGAGGCGGCGGCCGAGCGACAGGATTTCGAGCTTGCCGCCGTGCTCCGCGATCGGCTTCGCGCGCTCACCTTCATCCAGGGCAGCCAGGCGATCAACGCGGAGGGCGTTGGCGATGCGGACATCTTCGCGATGGCGTGCAAGCAGGGCGTGATCGGCATCCAGGCGTTCTTCATTCGCGGCGGCCAGAATTGGGGCCATCGCAGCTTCTTTCCCGCGCACACCGCCGACGTGCCCGAGGATGAGGTGCTGACGAGCTTCCTTTCGCAATTCTATGAGGAAGTGCCGCCGGGGCGGAACGTGTTTGTCGATCGCGATCTGCCCGAGGCCGCGCTGCTCGCCGATGCGCTGGGCGAGCGCGCCGGCTACAAGGTGTCGCTGTCGGTGCCGCAGCGGGGCACGCGGCGGCGGTTGCTCGATCAGGCCAAGCGCAACGCCGAAGAAGCGCTCGATCGCCGGCTGGCCGAAAGCACCACCCAGGCGAAGCTGCTGCGCGAGGTTGCGGACCTGTTCGACCTCGGCGAGCCGCCCGATCGCATCGAAATCTACGACAACAGCCATATCCAGGGCGCCAACGCGCTCGGCGCGATGGTCGTCGCCGGGCCGGAGGGCTTCCGCAAGGGCCAGTATCGCAAGTTCAACATCAGGCAGGCGCAGACCAACGACGATTTCGCGATGATGCGCGAGGTCTTCCAGCGCCGCTTCGCCCGCGCCCAGGCCGAAGACCCCGATCGCGACTCCGGCGACTGGCCCGATCTGGTGCTGATCGACGGCGGCCGCGGACAGCTCAACGCGGCAAAAGGCGTGCTTGAGGAGATGGGGATCGAGGACGTGTGCCTGGTCGGCGTCGCCAAGGGCCCCGATCACGGACGCGAGGGGCGCGAGGTGTTCCACCTGATGGACGGGCGCGAGCTGACATTGCCGGTCAACGCGCCCGTGTTGTTCTATCTCCAGCGGCTGCGCGACGAGGTTCACCGCTTCGCGATCGGCGCGCACCGGGCGAAGCGGGCAAAGGCGATCGGCGCCAGCCCGCTGGATGAGGTCCCCGGCATCGGCCCCGCGCGCAAGAAGGCGTTGCTGATGCATTTCGGCACGGCGCGGGCGGTTCGCAACGCCAGCCTGGAGGATCTCGCCCGGGCGCCCGGCGTGTCGGCGGCGGTGGCGCAGCAGGTGTACGATTTCTACCACGCGCATTGAGCGCGGGTTTCCAGCCTCCCTCACCCACACCACGTCATCCCAGCGAAAGCTGGGATCTCATGCGACAGGCGCGCGCCGGTAAGCCAGCGCCGGATCGGCCGGCGACCCATAGCTGCCTCGCGGCAACGATCCCCTTCTGTTCCGTTTTCGCTTTCCTACATTCCCCCGTCTCGCTACGCCCCATCCTTTCTCTCTTGGCGGACGATCATGGAGCGACACTTAACCACCTGGTTGACTATCGGCGAGGCTGCATTCGCCGTGTGGTCGCGGTTTTCCGCGCGTTTCGCCCCATTTTACAGAAGTGACGAAAAGCGTGCGACGCTCTCCACTTTCTCCACTTCACCTTTAACACTGCATCGATTCATCGATCAAAATGCACCAATCATCGCTTGCTAGGCGAATCGGCGTCGCTACAATCCGCCGCTGATTTGGGGGAGTATCATCATGTTTCGTCGTGCCGCGTTGATCGCCGTCCTGCTGTCGTCGGCCAGCGCCGCGCATGCCGGCACCAAGCCGGTCTATGCGCCCGCGCCCGGCTGGGTGAAGCCGGCGCCGGCGCTCGATCCGGCAAAGCTTGGTGATGATGCGCCGGTCTATGTCATCCTCGATCGCCAGCAGCGCGTTCAGGACGGCCAGCTGTGGAACTATGTCGATACCGCCACGCGCGTCGCCAGCCCGCAGGTGCTCACCCAGCTCGGCACGATCACCTTGCCGTGGATGCCCGACAAGGGCGATCTGATCATCCACCGGGTCGAGATCATCCGTGGCGGGGAGCATATCGATCTGCTCAAGGGCGGCGATCCCTTCACCGTGCTTCGCCGCGAACAGCAGCTCGAACGGCTTCAGCTGGACGGCATGTTGACGGCCACGATGCCGGTCGGCGGGCTGCGCGTCGGCGATGTCCTGCGGCTGACCTTCTCCACCACCGAAAAGGATGCGACGCTCGGCGGCAATGTTCAGGCGTTCGCGTCGCTGGTGGCCGATCCGTTTCGCGTCCAGTTCGCGCGGGAGCGGCTGATCTGGCCGGACGGCACCAACCTGCATTACAGAATCCGCGGCGACAAGATCACGCCGACGGTCACCGATAGCGGCGGCTATCACGAACTCGTCATCAACGAGCCCGTCGCCAAGCAGCCCGACATGCCTGACGATGCGCCGCCGCGCTACAAGCAGGGGATCGCGATCGAGGCGACCACCTTCGATAGCTGGCAGGCAATATCGAAGGTGATGGCGCCGCTCTACGCCACCGACGGCGCAATCGCGCCGGGCAGTCCGCTTGCCGCCGAAGTCGCCAAGATCGAAAAGGCCACCACCGATCCCACGCGGCGCACAGCGTTGGCGCTCTCGCTGGTGCAGGAAAAGGTCCGCTATCTCTTCAAGGGCATGGATAACGGCAACTACGTCCCGCAGAAGCCCGCCGATACGTGGCAATTGCGCTACGGCGATTGCAAGGCGAAGACGGTGCTGCTGCTCGCGATCCTGCGCGCGATGGGCATCGAGGCGGAACCGGTGCTGGCCAGCAGCCAGCTGGGCGATGCGGTGCCCACGCGGCTGCCGATTCCCGGCGCGTTCGATCATGTCTTCGTTCATGCGACCGTCGCCGGCGAATCGCTGTGGCTCGATGGAACGAGCAGTGGGTCGCAGCTCGCCGACATTCACGATGTGCCGCCCTTCGGCAACGTGCTGCCGGTCCGCCCCGGCGGCGCTGACATCATGAAGCTGCCGGTGCGCGGCAACGCGCGGCCGCAGATCGAAATGGCCCTCGAACTCGACGAAAGCGCGGGCATCGCTTTCCCCGCGCCGTTCAAGGCGAGTTTCACGATGCGCGGGCCGATGGCGCAGGCGATCCGGGCGGGCGCCGCGCAGGCGAGCAAGGACGATATCGACAAGATGGCCGCCAAGATGGCGGGCGGCATGGTCGGCACCAATGCCACCGTGGCAAGCGGCGCGCTCAGTTTTGATCCCACCGGCGACACGGCCACCGTCACCGCCACCGGCGTCGCTTATCCCGATTGGTCCCGCGAGGATGAACGCTATCGCTCGACGCTCGACAAGACGATCTCGGGCACCAGTTTCGATCCGGATCGCTCGCGTGCTGCGTGGCAGACGATCCCGGTCGCGACCGGCGAGCCCGGCCGGGTACTGCTGACGATGCGTATCCATCTGCCTGATAACGCGAAGGGCTTCGCGCTGGATGGCGATCAGACGCTCGATACCGTGCTCGACGGGCAGCATATCGTGCGCAGCACCAGGCTGGCCGACGGCTGGATCACGGTCGGCGATGACGTCACGTCGACAGGCCAGGAAATCGCCCCTGCCGATATTGCTGCCGAGCGGCAGCGGGTCGCGCTCGCGCAGACGCATCTGCTGCGCGTCACCGCGCCGGCCGGCTATCCCGAGGCGTGGAGCCAGATCGCCGCGGTCGAAAAGGCGCATGGCTTCGATCCGATCCTGGCGCTCTATCAGGCGAATATCACGGCGCATCCCGATCATGCCGACGCGCTCACCGATCGCGCCTGGTTCTACGATTCGATCTACCAGCGGCAAAAGGCGATCGACGATCTGACGAAGGCAATCGCGATCGAGCCCAAGAGCGAAACCTATCAATGGCGCGCGCGCCTGTATCGGGCGCTGGGTGACAAGGATAAGGCGCTGGCCGATCTGAAGACCGCGCAAACGCTCAATCCCGGATCGCAGGACGTGATCACCGCGCTCGCCTCGCTTCAGGCCGATCGCGGCGACAAGGCGGGCGCGCTGGCCCTCGTGCAGGATCGGATCGATGCCGGCGGCAAGGATAAGCCGCAGTTCATGGAGGCGAAGGCCAATATCCTCAGCCGTGCGGGCGACAAGGATGGTGCGCTATCGACGATCGATTCCGCGGTCGCCGCCAGCCCCGGCAATCCGGAGCTGCTCAACGATCGCTGCTGGTTGAAGGGCACGCTCAACGTCGCGCTCGATACCGCGCTCAAGGATTGCACCAAGTCGATGGAATTGTCCGATTCGCCGGCGGCGGCGCTCGATAGCCGCTCGATGGTCTATTTCCGGATGAACCGGATGGACGATGCGCTGGCCGATCTGAACGCCGCGCTGGAGATCGATCCGGCCAGGGCGCCCAGCATGTACATGCGCGGCATCATCCGCAAGCGGACGGGCGACGCGAAACAGGGCGATGTCGATATCGCGGCCGCGCGGCTGATGTCGCCGCAGATCGACGAGGAATATGGGCGTTACGGCATCAAACCGTAATCAAATGGCGGGATCGATTGGTAAAATGTTCACCTCCGTGCCCTAGGCCGGAGCGATGCCGAGCAGCGTTTTCCTTACTGTCGATACCGAGCTGACATGGCGGCATCACGCCGAAGGGCTTGAACCGGCGGTTATTGTCGAACGGTCCTTCGAGCCGGCGGGGGTGGGCGTTTCCTATCAGCTGGAAACGCTGGCGCGCTACGGGTTGAAGGCGTGCTTCTTCGTCGATCCGATGCCTGCACTGGTGTTCGGGCTGGAACAGCTCAAGCGCATCGTCTCGACGATCCTGGAGGCGGAGCAGGAGGTGCAGCTTCACCTTCACCCCAATTGGGCCGGGGCGGCGGCGGGCGACGGCGGCGCGGCGCACGGGCGTTTCCAGATGGTCGAATACAGCCGTGCCGAGCAACGCGATCTGATCGCCGGCGCAACCGATCTGTTGAAAGCCGTCGGCGCACCGCCGCCGATCGCTTTCCGCGCCGGCAGCTATGCCGCCAATGACGATACGCTCGCTGCCCTCGCCGAACTCGGCTTCCGCTATGACAGCAGCCATAATGGTGCCGAACACCCCTGGCCCAGCGCAATCGACCTGCCGCCCGATCAGGTCGCGCCGGTCGAGCGCTGGGGCCTGATCGAGGTGCCGGTGACGGTGATCGAGGAACGGGCGGGCTGCTGGCGCAACTTCCAGATCTGCGCGCTGTCGATCGGCGAAATCCGCGCCGCGCTCGATCACGCGGTCGATCAGGATTATGCCGCCGTCACGATCGTCAGCCACAGTTTCGAGCTCGCCAATCGGCCCGGCACCGGCGCCAACGCCATCCATGTCGCGCGGTTCGAGGCGTTGTGCTCGATCCTCGCCGACCAGGCCGACGTCTTGCCGACGGCGCATTTCGCCGATTTGCCGGCACTGCCGCTCGGCCGGTCGGATCGGCCGCTCGGGCCCAACATGCTGCGCACCAGCTGGCGCAAGGCGGAGCAATTGTGGTCGAACATGATCGCGGAACGCGCGGCGTGACCGCGGCCGCGCTGCCGCTCAAATTCCAGATCGGCGCGCGTACGCTCTGGTCCGTGCGCCGCTGGCTGGTGCGCGTGCCATTGTCGCTTGCCGATGCGCTGAGCGATCGGGCGCGGCGCCTGCCGCCGCTGCCGCAAGGTGCTGACGGCTATCTGATCACCTCGCTGCCGCAGGCGGAGATGGCCGGGCTGACCGGCGAGGGCCTGCTCGCCTTTCCGAGGCAGCGTTACACTCGCCACTATGCCGATCTGTCTGGCGGGTTCGATCGCTATTGGGCGTCTCTCTCCGCCAACACGCGCTCCAGCCTGAAGCGCAAGGCGAAGCGTGTTGCGGCGGCATCCGGCGGCGCGCTGGCGGTGCGGCGGTTTCGCACGCCCGCCGAGCTCGATACGTTTCACCGCGCGGCGCGCATCGTATCGGCGCGCACCTATCAGGAACGTCTGCTCGATTCCGGCTTGCCGAGCAGCGACGCCTTCCTGCGAACCATGCACGATCTCGCTGCCGCCGATCGCGTCCGCGCCTGGCTGCTCGATATCGGCGGCGAGCCGGCGGCCTATCTCTATTGCCCGGCGGATGGCGACACGCTGCTTTACCAATATGTCGGGCATGATCCGGCACATGCGGAGCTGTCGCCCGGATCGGTATTGCAGATGGAGGCGCTGCGCGATCTGTTCGACGAAGGCCGCTTCGCCCGGTTCGATTTCACCGAGGGCGAGGGGCAGCACAAGCGCAGCTTCGCGACCGACGGGATCGACTGCGTGGACCTGCTGTTGTTGCGCCCCACACTCGCCAACCGCGCGATCGTCGGTGCGCTGGCGGCATTCGACGGCCTCATGGCGCTGGCCAAGCGCGGCGTGGCGCAGGCGGGGCTCGGCAGGCTCGCAAAGCGCCTTCGCCGATAGGCGTTCACGCCGCGGGCGGTTATGGCATGGCCATGCATATCCGCGCCGAAGCCCTGATCCTCGCGGTTCGCCAGCACGGCGAGCACGGCGCGATCGTCCGCGCGCTGACGGCGGCCCACGGCTTGCAGGCGGGCTATGTCCGCGGCGGACGATCGCGGCTGCTTCGCCCGGTGCTGCAGCCGGCCAATCTGGTGATCGGTGAATGGCGCGCCCGGACCGAGGAGCAACTGGCGCAATTGTCGGTCGAGCTCGTCCACAGCCGCGCCCCGCTCTACGGCGAACCGCTTCCGGCCGCCGCGCTCGAATGGGTCACCGCGCTGACGGCGGCGGCGCTTCCGGAGGGGCATCCCTATCCGCAGGTCTTCGCGGCGCTTGCCGGGCTGATCGATGCGGTCGAAGCGGCGCCCGCGGCGCGCGGCTGGGCTGCGGCGCTGGTGCGATACGAATTGTTGCTGCTGGCGGAGCTCGGCTTCGGGCTGGCGCTGGGTCGCTGCATCGTCACGGGCGAGGCGGAGGATCTCTTCTGGGTCAGCCCGAAGAGCGGTGGCGCTGTCGGTCGAACGGCGGGGGCGGGTTATGCGGATCGCCTGCTGCCGCTGCCCGGTTTCGTGCGGTCGGGCGGCCCCGCCGATTGGCCAGACATCATCGCCGGATTGCGGTTGACGGGCCACTTTCTTGAGCGCGATCTGCTGACCGACCGGCGCGCAGAGACGCTTGCGGCGCGGCACCGGCTGGTCGATCGGCTCAACAGGGCGGTTGCGTGAGCGACGCTGGCCCGGCAAGGAACGGCGCCGAGCTGAAGGGAGAGTGTCGCATGCCGTTGATCGCCGTCCTTGCCGGAGAGCGAATCGGGCCGGAAGTCACGGCCGAGGCGCGGCGCGTGCTCGAGGCGCTCGATCTCGGGCTCGATTTCGAAGACGCTCTGGTCGGCGGGGCGGGGTATCGCGGCGCGGGCCATCCGTTGCCGCCCGAGACGCTCGATCTCGCCCAGCGAGCCGACGGCATCCTGTTCGGCGCGGTTGGCGATCCGGCGTGCGATGCGCTGGAACGCTCGATGCGGCCCGAACAGGCGATCCTTGGGCTTCGCAAGGCGCTGGGCCTGTTCGCAAACCTCCGCCCCGCCACGCTGTTCAAGGGCCTTGAAGACGCCTCGGCGCTGCGCCCGGAAATCGCGCGCGAAATCGATCTGGTCATCCTGCGCGAGCTGACCGGCGACGTTTACTTCGGCGAGAAGGGGCAGCGCACCACCTATGCGGGCCTGCGCCAGGGCTATGACGTGATGGCCTATGACGAAGGCGAGGTGCGGCGCATCGCCACCGTCGGTTTCGAAATGGCCATGCGGCGCAAGAAGACCCTGCATTCGATCGACAAGGCCAATGTGCTGGAAACCTCGCAGCTGTGGCGCGACGTGGTGAACGAGGTCGCCGGCGATTATCCCGACGTGAAGCTGGTCCATATGTATGCCGATAATGCCGCGATGCAGCTGGTGCGCAATCCCGGCCAGTTCGACGTGATGGTCACGGGCAATATGTTCGGTGACATCCTG